>JAZNMF010000045.1:0-41806 GCA_045579545.1 Acetatifactor sp.
TAGTATACCATATCTTTTCAAAGAAAGCAATTTAACAAAAAGCAGATGCCTGCGCACCTGCTTTTCTTCTGTAATATGAAATATTATCCTTCTACCAAAAATACGATCTTGGTGTAAATCTTGTCATATCTGGAGGTGGAACCGATCACCACCGGAATGTCATATCTACCCTTCTTCAGTTCGCGGGGAACAAAGGTAATCTTCTTCACCGCGCTCACGGAATGATCGCAGTTATCATAAATAGGAACCGATGTCTGTCTCTGGCAGCACTCCCACTCAGCTGGAAGATCCATCTCAATCTCAATCCACTGATGATGAGACAGCATGCTGTCGAAATGGAACTCAACCGTCTTGGCTTCACCCTCTCTGATGGTCTCGCCGTCAATAGGGATGATCACAGCCTCCATCAGGGAATTCTCCTTCTTGATACCGCGGTTTCTGAGAGCAAAACGCTCACAATTGGTGCGGCTGTAGTTATAGGACTTTCTCACCTTGACATCCTTAAGCTCTTCTGCGGGCTCGATCAATCCTGTCTCAGGGTCAAAAGCATCCTGCATAAAGGTAGGCATCAGCTTGATAATACGGTTGGTCAGCTCGCTGACTGTCGGGGGTACACCGGTACCTTCCGGCATCCTCTTGGTGCGGTCCAAGGATACGGTCTTGATTTCATCACCGATGGGAAGCAGCCACTTCTCATCAATACACTCACAACCGTACATGATTCCCATCAGCGCGCCGGCAGAGCCTGCGGTACAGTCTCCGTCTTCACAGCAGTTGGTTGCAAGGCACACAGACTTGGAGAAATCACCCTCTGCATAGAGTACGCTCATGATGGCAATGCCCACATTGCTGGGGGCATCATAGCCCCAAGGTCCTTCGGGAACTTCCGGATCGGGCTCGCCATAGTATCTTCCCAGATTCAGTCCAAAGCCGCCAGGAACGGTCTGCATCAGCTTCTTATAAGCATCCTTGAAGGGAAGCTTTGCCTCATAGCATGCAAGGGCTGTTTTTACTCCCAGTGCCAGGCCGCTGTCAGCCGGAACATAGGAAAGCGCAATATCAATCAGCTTCTTAATATCCTTCTCCACAAAAGCTGCACTCTCGATAGCCGCAAAGAAAATCTCTCCCCACATACCGTCGTCGGCATGGTCGATCACTGCGTCCTCGTAAGCATATTTCACTGCAATGTCAGGTCTTCCGGGAGCCAGGCACGCCCAAATCTCACTGCGGATAAAGCAACCGCAGCTGTCCTTGTGAATGTTATTGATGCGGTTCGCCTGTCCTACAGGGAAACCTGCTCTTAAATTATTCTTGGCAGCGCCGTATTCTGACCAGTCTGCCACTATGTAATTGAGCCAATAATCAGCAAGGATATCTGCTGTAAGGGTCTTTCCATAGCGCTGAGCTGCTGCAAGCCACACAAGCTGCAGATCAAGATCATCGTTGGGAAGCACACCCTTGGAAAGGTCGTGGGTATAATAATCCACTTCCGTATAACCTCTGAAGCCCTCAAAGGGAGCGCCCAGCGTACCACCGATATTTTTACCAAGGAAACAAGCCTGCACCTTGTCTCTGTATTCTTTCATAGTAATAGACATAGTAACATCCTCCTTTTGGAGAATCATAGCATATTTTGGTATTGATTTCAAGCAAAATACAATACTCACAATACTTTTTTGCAATGTGGAAATTTATATATAAATGTCATTAATAATGCTCCCTCCTAAGTGACAAGTTTTTTAATTGTACTTGTCTGCTCAGAAGGGAGCGTGTCAATTATTATTTATGTACCGGATATCGGCATTTTATTGTGCTTCCGCATCTTCCGGCTGATATACCCACTCAATACCATTGATAACAAGATTTTTGCCGTTTCTTTGAAAACTGCAGTTGACATCAGTCTGACTGTGACTGTAATTGTAATAGGGATCGTCCGCAGTCCAGCCTCCGTCAAATCTGATTTCATTGCCCCTCAATTGATACTTTCCTTCCAGACCGGTGACACTCGGTCTGACGTGGGTAAATGTACCATCTTCATAGAATGTTATGGTATGGGTAAGCATGTTTCCCGTAATACCTTTGCTACGGAAAGTGAAAGTACCTTGAAGGGATGCCAGATCACTTGTATTGGAAATATCAAGGATGGTTTCCCCTTGCGTATCTATGACTTTATAACGATCGACCACAGCGTAACCGTCATAAGAAAAAGTATTTACAGAACTATATTGCGGTGTAATCTGCCAATCGCCGTAAGGATCTATGTAGCCCCATTTCTCCTCTTCCACACCATATGCACAGCAAAGATCATGGGAGAAAGTATATGGAACAATAGCACCGGAAATATTACGGTATCTCATCAGGATATTCTTTGTTGCCGGCATTAATACATTTCCGCTACTATCCATAGTAGCACACCACTCAGATGTACTATTCATGTAAAGGGTTACTATTGGACCCATTGTATTTCGGGTCGTTCCCACTGCAAACTCCGTATTGGAGGAATTCTTATATTCAATATATGATTCTGCCAGTTTGTTCCAAACATACCAATCAATATACAGCTCTGCGCCATCAGCTATCGGCAGTTCATCGTAATTTGCAAATTGCTGACCACTTACTTCAGATACAATGATTCCTTGTTTGTACGAGAAGCTTCTGTATCTGTTACCGTTGATATCAACATAGAAATCATCCTTCGAATCAGCCCAAACTTCAAAATCAACATAATCAATATCATAATAATGTCGGACCGGAATATATCCCTTTTCATCAAAACGTATGTTAGTTGAGTAAGAGTATTCTGTTACTTCCTGTATCCGAAACACTTCCGACATATCCTTCGCCGAATAGCAGATCAAATCGTAAGTCTTTCCGGAAGGGCGCTCATCCGTCATTTGGTAAGCCAGAATTCTTCCCTGAGTTATTTCGCTAATATATTCAATATTATCCTTACCAACGCTTAATACTGCGTTTCCTGCCTTATCTATCACAGTCTGAACATCTGTCCTCAGTCCATTACCTATACCACAACACATGTAATTATTACCGAACTCAAAGTTAGCACAAGATGCAGTTGTAATAATGTCATTGCATATCATTTCTCCGTCCGTACTCATAAGGCCGTAAGTTGCGTTATGAGTTTCGAAAATAACCACATCATCGTAAGCTGCCACAATCCTGCTGACATCGATATATTTGTTTGTTTCTTCCGGTTCTTCTGCAATCGTCTCATCGGAATTATCCACGTTTTCCTCCGCAGACTCCGCTTCAGATTCCTCTCCGAATTTCTCCTCAGAACTCTCGGTCACATAGTTATTATGCTTATTCCCTTTATCCAAAGAAACAGGTCCTTTAGAACAGGCACACAGGCAAGACATTACCATAACACAGGCAATGATTAACGCAATCAATCTTTTCATGCCGCTTTTCCCTCCGCTGCTTTCTTGTGCAGCCACTCTGCTTTGCTAAACTGATATACCCAAAATGCCAACACCATTGCCAACAGATTCCAGGCAATGACTCCAAAGCGCACACCGCCGATGGTCGCTTCGCCACCGTCTACCATCTCCCTTACCCAGGAAGACCGACAGATTGCGTATAGCAATTCGTCCAAAACCCTTTTTTCTGTCATAATCAGATTTAACACAACCGAAATTCCGCTTATTATTAAAAAGCCAAATCTGTTAAGCGGCTTTATACTTTCAGAATAACGCAGGTTGCCAACAGCAACCCCAAGTCCGAGGATCCAGCACAGCAGGCACACAATGCCAATGGTATTATCTGCATTATACAGAACGTCTATGTACTTGGCACTTTCCTCCGCTTCTATAACATCATCAATATAATATGCAATATTTACTTCCTTCACATAAGACAAAATAGGAAGCGCTGCTGCTGCCACACACAGAATACCGCAAAGGAACCGCAGCTTATACTTGCTGTTGAAATCATGAAGCTGCTGATAAAAAGCGGTGTTGTGCGAAGTATTCAGTTTACCAAAGCTCTGTTCTTCCCTCTTTTTGGCACTGATCTGATTCGCATTATGTCCGCAATGAGGACATGCTTCTTTTCTGCTGATGGCAATTCCTATAATAACGAGAGGAATACCCACTATTATCAAAGCAAAAAAGGAAATCACCAGACCTGAAGCTATTAAAATAATGGGGAGCCACTTTCTTTTCCTCTCATAAACCTGTCCGCACCCCGGGCAGCGCTTCAGACGTTTGATATTGACATCTGCCGAAATATTGCCGACCGGTACTGTTCCGGCTTTCTGGGTTCCTGCTGTTGCCGCACCGCAATTGGGGCAAAAAGACTGCCCGTCCTGCACTTCTTTTCCACAATTTGAACAAAACATACTTTTCCCTCTCTTTTCTTTTTTTTAAAACATTATCAAATGTAATCATAAGTCGACTTCGTCGAAATATGCAACAGCATTTCATAAACAACACTTTTACTGTAATTTTTGACACATAAACGTCGTTACAAAGCATGAATTCTAAAATTATTATTTAACTAGGCACCAGAAAAAAAGAATCCAGGACTAAAATTTTAGTCTCTGAATTCTTCTTAACACATTAAATTAACAATGCTAACAAATTCATTCTCCGTATATCGGAAAACTGCGTCACCATCATACTTTTTTGCTATTTCTTGAATGCTTTTTAAACCAATTCCATGTTCAGCCTTATTTCTTTTTGTGGTTTGAAAATCATCTGCTACAAGCATTGTAGAATTTTTCAATACAATGATTAGTCGTTCTGCTTTTATTCTCATAATCAATTCGATATACGGATTTTCAGTTTTTTCGGCGGCCTCAATAGCATTATCAAGAAGATTTGCAATAACTATACAAACATCTACGTATTTATTTTCTATATTCTTACAATCACAAGCAGAAATATTTATTTTAATCTTCTTATCTACGGCCTCTCGATATTTCACCGCCAATAAGGAATCCAAATAAGCATGATTGCAGAAATTAAGATGCTCGATGGAACTTACAATTCCTTGTAATTCTTGCACATAAGTTCGAACCTCCTCTATATTTTGTAAAGCCCCTATAATTTTCAGATGATTATTAAAATCGTGGCGCAACCGTCGTACACTCTCATATTGCTCTTGCAACTCACAGAAATGCTTGTTCTTCATTTCATTCTCAATCTTCATAAAATCTGCTTCGGTTGCAGATTTTACCATTTCTTTCACTGAGTACATCAACAGAGAACCAATGCCAAAAGAGAGGATTACCGCAAATATTAGAAACAAAAACAGTTTACTGTTGGTAAAATTTTTATCTAATATGGATGAGATAATCAAAAACACAACAACTAATTGCGTTGCAATATGCAAAAATCCCAATTGTATCACCCTGCTATCAGAACTGAGTTTTTCTTTTTTCAGAACCATTAATCCAATAATAGTAAATATAAAAATAAAAAGCTGACTGGTAATTGTCCATAAATAGCTTGCTACGGAACCATCCAGTATATTAACCAGATCGTGATGAAATACATATTTCGCAATGAACATTGACAAAATATCCGCAACAAATACCAAAGCCACATATATCACATGTATCGTAATTTTTTTAATCCACTTGTCTTTAAACAGTACTCCCAACAAAGTAACAGTAATAACTTGGCTGATCATTCCCTTCAATCCAATATTCTGAAACAGACATGTAGCATTTATTACTACTACACCTTCTACAAGGAAATATATCAATGCCGTTTTCTTCTTAGAATATCGAGCGATGAGCAATTGTGTCCAAAAATTATATATAATTAAAATTTCTACAATGCTGCCCAAAAAAACTAAGACATAATTCATAATATATCCTCCCCTAAAAACAATGAAATTTTTTCTCTTGCAGAGGTTAAGTACCCGCGGCTAATTGAAACAGTCTGTCCTCCAATCAAATCTATATTATGACTATTATAACGAACTATGTAGCGCATATTCACAATAAAACTTTTATGGGTACGCACAAAAAAATGCTGTGGCAAATCTTTCTCCACCTGTTGTAAAGCAATGTAACGAATCAAACTACTTCCATCAGACATATAAAAAATGGTATTACGTAGTTTGCTTTCAATGCAGACAATATTTTTTATCCTCACGGTTTCCATACCCTTTTTAGTTCGCAACGTTACATATTCTCCGGATAAGAATTCTGCGACTTTTATCATTGCATCTGCAAAGCGTTTACTCTCAAACTCTTTCGTCAAAAAATATATGTGATTTACTTTGTATACGTCCCTAAAATATTCTGAATTAGAAGAAACAAATATTATCTGCGTATCGGAGTATTTTTCAATTACCATTCTCCCTATTTCGATACCATCCATCTGATCAAGTATAATGTCTAAAAACAAAAGATCAAATCGTACCTCTAAAAGCGCTTTAAGAAATTCTTCCGTCTTCGTATATGTATAAACTTCATAAGGCATTCGCAAATAAGTCCTTAGAAATTTAACAATTTCGTCTACATATACTTTATCATCATCAAGTATTCCCACTTTAATCATCTTTACCGCATCCGTTCATGTTAATCAATACTTGTTACTTATTTATACCTACAAGCAATTTCATTATAACATACACCTAATACATCTACAATAAAAAGGAAGCCACTCTTTCACATATTTATAACAGGCAATTATTACAGTTAGAGTTTCTTGACAACTGATGATGAAGAGGAGAAATTGGTCTGTTAACTACTTTCTCCTCTTCAAATAATTGGAATATATATTTATGACTGATATATCTTGCAGTGATGCCTAATCCCTTCCCTTGGAAATATCAAGGATGGTTTCACCCTTCGTATTTATCACTTTATACTGATCTACGACTGCATAACCATCATAAGAAAACGTATTTACGGAATCATATTGTGGTTCAATTTTCCAATTGCCGTAGGGATCGATGTAGCCCCATTTCTGCTCTTGTGTACTATAAGCGCAGCAAAGGTCATGAGAAAATGTATACAAAATAGGATTCCCATGTCTAACATGGCAGAACCACTTTGAAGCACTTTTTAAGCCTTCTCGCAAAATATATGACACGAAATATGACATAAAAAAATCCCTTGAATCATCAAAGGATTTTAGTTGCAAGAGGGGGATTTGGTCTCCGCTCCGCTTCGGTCGGCGCTGAACAGACGTCCCCCGGACGTCTAGCGCCCCTCGACACTACTCCGTAGTGTCTCGTGTTACACAACTTCTTTCGTGACTAACGAAAAAAGGAATCCGGATGGATTCCTTTTTTTGTTAGTAGCGAGAGGGGGATTTGAACCCTCGACACTACGGGTATGAACCGTATGCTCTAGCCAACTGAGCTATCTCGCCATATTGCCAACTTTCGTTGGTAGTGGAACCTATAGGGCTCGAACCTATGACCCTCTGCTTGTAAGGCAGATGCTCTCCCAGCTGAGCTAAGATTCCATTTATCAGTCACTGTCGCAACCGACTTTGTTAGTATACTATGTGGTTCTTCTTTTGTCAACATATTTTTTCAATTTTTCTTGACAATTTCTATTTTTTCCTGCTGATCAAGTACTGTCTGACTTCCCGCATATCAAATATAACTATCGTCCACTCGAAAAATCAAAACGTACAGATCAGCAAGAAAACTAAATCCTAATCAAATAAAACTTACATTCTCTCCGGTGCAGAGAAGCCAAGCACATCAATACTGGTCTCTAAAATATCCCTGGTCAGCACAAGCAGGGCGATGAGGCCTGCTTTCCTCTCCTCATTTTCCTCCGCAAGGATCTTGGTCTCGTGGTAGAAATGGTTAAAGGCATTGGCCAGATCGTAGATGTAAGCACAAACTTTGTGAGGAGCGATCTCCTCGCCGGCATTCTGCATCATGGCATTAAACTGGGTGAGCTGGAGCATCAGAGCCTTTTCGGAATTATTGCCTGCTGCCTTCAACTCTGCCACATTCCAATCGCCACCCTGCTCCGCATACTTGCCCAAGATAGACTTGATGCGCACGATGGTGTACAGAATATAGGGACCGGTATCTCCCTCAAAGGAAGTAAATCTCTCAATATCAAAGATATAGTCCTTGGAGGCCTGGTTGGACAGATCGCCGTATTTCAGGGCGGACACTGCCACGATCTCAGCCACTGCCGCAGCCTCTTCCTCGGGCATATCTCTTCCCTCACGGATCTTTCGGTACATTTCCTCTTTGGTCTCGCGAATCAGGTTCTCCAGACGCATAACGCCGCCCTCACGGGTCTTGAAAGGCTTGCCGTCCTTGCCGTTCATGGTACCGAAGCCTACAAACTTAAGGCTTGTCTCAGGATTCACCAATTTGGTCTTGCGTGCACAGCGGAACACCTGATCAAAATACAGATCCTGGCGCTTATCTACCACATAGATCATCTCATCCGGCTGATACAGTTCCATACGTTCCATAATGGTAGCGAGGTCGGTGGTATTGTACAAAGCTGCTCCGTCAGATTTTAAGATCATGCAGGGAGGAATCTCCTTGGTATCGGTCTCTTCCTTAACATCCACCACCAGGGCGCCTTCGCTCTCGTGGGCATAGCCGCCATCCTTCATATATGCCACCATGCCGGGGATCCGGTCATGTACATCACTTTCACCCTTCCAGAGATCAAACTCTACGTTCAGGCTGCCGTAATTCTTTTTCAGATCGGCAACGGACACATTGAGAATATGTTTCCACAGAGCACGGTATCCTCTCACGCCGTTCTGCAGTTTAAAGGTTGCCTCCATAGCCTGCGCCTTATACTCAGGATCCGTCTTGGATCTGGAGCTGGCTGCGGGATAAATTTCCTCCAGCTCGGAAATGGTAAACGGAGCCTCCTCAGGGTACGCTCCTTCGTAACTCTCATCAAAATAAACCAGCTCCGGATTGCGCTCTTTGAGACCTGTGATCACCAGGCCCATCTGCAGTCCCCAGTCACCCAGATGTACATCGCCGATCACCTCATGTCCCACATAACGGCAGATGCGCTTGATACTCTCTCCGATCACTGCCGAGCGGATATGTCCCACATGGAGGGGCTTTGCCACATTGGCTCCGCCGTAGTCGAGAATGATCTTCTTGGGTTTCTCTGGCATCTCAAGACCGTACTTAGGCTCTGCTTTCATGCCCTTCAGATACTCTGTGACAAACGCTTCCGTCACCTTTAAATTCAAAAATCCGGGAGCCACTGCGCTCACTTCGCTGAACACTTTGCTTTCCTTCAGACAGGCTGCCACGTCATTGGCGATCATGATGGGAGCCTTTTTATACTGTCTGGCGCCTGCCATGGCACCGTTACACTGATACTCACACAGGTCAGGGCGATTGGACAAGGTCACACGTCCGAGAGCCGCATCATAGCCCGCGGCCTCAAATGCATTCTGCATTTCCTCTGTGAGCAGATCTATCAATTTCTTCATAATATGTTCCTTTCTGAGGTACTTTCGTTCCCTGCTGTCATTTTATTATCATAACGGAATTTGAAATGATTGGCAATAGATTTTTTCATTTTCTCTCCCGCTCTCTCTGAGCCTTGGAAAAAGCGCAGCCACAGTAATCCTGGCGGTAAAGCTGATGGATCGCCGATAATTCTATTGACCTTTTATACCCTTCTCTTTTCTTAAAATCCGACGGAAGCCACGGGACATTGTACTTCCCTGCCAGGCTCTCTCCAATCTCATTGATCTTCGCCGCATTTTTGAGAGGGCTGATGGTCAGCGTGGTGGCAAAGAAATCGTAACCGCCTGCAGCTGCACGCGCGGCGGTCTCTGAAAGACGCAGGTCGAAACAGCGAAAACACCGTTCACCGCCCTCCGGGCAGTCCTCCAGTCCCTTGGCCATTTCATAAAAAAGTGCAGGGATATAATCACCCTCCTCTATCTGAATGAGGTGACGGCCGCCTTCCAAATTAAAGGCTTCGATCAGGCGCTTCTGCTCCTTAACCCGCTTTCTGTATTCTTCTTCAAAAGAAATGTTGGGATTATAATAAAAAACCGTGATTGCAAAGTATTTGCTCAGATATTCCAGAACATAGCTGCTACAGGGTGCACAGCAGCTGTGCAGATACAGACGGGGCACTTGGTCCCCGTCTGACTGATTCAATTTCAATATTATCTTATCTAATTCTTTCTGGTAATTTATCATGGTATCTCTCCGTAATTCTGTTCACTAGATAAGATACCACATTTTACTGCACTCTGGCAATGGCTTCTTCGTATCTTCTCAAAGCCTTTTTCCAGTGGATCAGGGAAAACCAGCCATCCACATACTCCGCACGGCGGTTCTGATACTGCAGATAATAAGCATGTTCCCAAACATCCACCAGAAAAATGGGAGTATATATGGTCAGATCGGGAACGTCCTGATTGGCCGTTTGTTGTATGGTCAGAATTCCTTTTTCGTCTGCAAGCAGCCACGCCCAGCCGGACCCGAACTTCGTCACAGCCGCCTGTTTCATCTTCTCTTTCCACTGCTGATAAGAGCCAAAGTCCCGCTCTATTGCCTCCAAAAGCGCTCCGGAAGGCTCCTGCCCTACCGGACACTTCATGGAATCAAAATACAACTCGTGATTATAAACACCGCCTCCGTTATTCTGCACAGGCGTCCGGGCAGCTGCCGGCAATTGATCCAAACCGGCAAGCAGCTCCTTCAGGCTCATTTTCTGAAGTTCCGGATAATCTGCCAGCGTACTGTTCAGATTGTCAACATACGTTTTATAGTGTTTATCATGATGAAAGGTAAGTGTGTTGGCATCCAGCACGGGAGTCAGTGCGTCGTATTCATAAGGCAAGGGTTTGACCACAAAGGGGTATGTTTCTTCTCTCATAATAGCCTCCTTAAAATGACATTACAGTTTTAGTATATGCCAAATTGTGGAATCCATTCCATTAAAGTCTGTGTTTTGGCTTCTACTTCCAACTTTTTTGTGGTATAATCCCAATCAGACACAGTAAAACTCTATTTACGCGCAGTTTTTGACTGCCGCCTCAATATTGGGACAAGGATTCAGCCATGGAAAAAATATTTTATCAGAATACTCATATAGTGGACTTCAGTGCCACAGTAACCGCCTGTATTGCCCACGGAGAAGGATACCTGATTCGTCTGGACCGTACTGCTTTCTTCCCGGAAGAAGGGGGACAGGGCGCCGACCGGGGTACGCTTTCAGATATAGATGTCAGGGACGTACAGATCATCCACGGAGAAATCTGGCATTATACAGAAGTTCCTCTCTCTGTTGGCAGTGCGGTCAATGGACATGTAGACTGGGAACAGCGTTTTGATTATATGCAGCAGCATTCCGGAGAGCACATCGTATCCGGACTGGTGCACAGTACTTATGGATACGACAATGTAGGATTTCATCTGGGCAAGGAAGAGGTGACTTTGGATTTTAACGGAAGCCTCACCCTTTCCCAGCTTCGCGAAATAGAGGTACGGGCAAATCGGATTATCTGGCAGGATCTGCCTGTCAAGGTCACTTATCCGGACAAAGACGAGCTGAATCAAATAGACTACCGAAGCAAGCTGGAGCTGACAGAGGATGTGCGGATTGTGGAAATTCCCGGGGTAGACACCTGCGCCTGCTGCGCGCCTCATGTGGATACCACCGGCCAGATCGGACTGCTTAAGATCACCGGAGTCCAGAATCACCGGGGTGGCGTGCGAGTGAATATCCTCTGCGGAGAACGGGCTGTACGGGAATTTACCATACATCAGGACAGCGTCACAGCCATCTCCAATCTTCTGTCCGCCAAGCAAAATGCCGTGACCGAGGCTGTCCGTCACCTGAAAGAAGAGAATCAGCGCCTGAAGGAACGGGCCAACGACCTGCAAGCCAGACTCCTTGCACTTTCTGTGGACACACTGCCCTCCCCTGAGGTACAGGACAGCGTGATCCTCTTTACCGGCGAACTGGACGCCATTGCCCTGCGCAATACTGTAAATACCCTCTGCGAAAAATATACCGGCTACTGCTGTGTTTTTTCCGGAGACGACAATACCGGCTATCGGTTTGTAATCGGCAGTTCCACTTTAGACTGCCGTCATGCGGCAGCACTTCTCAGAGAGCAGTTAGGCGCCAAAGGCGGCGGCACAGCACCCATGGTGCAGGGAAGCGTCACGGCCTGTTCGGAAGGCATCCGCAAGGCCCTGAATATACAATAAAAAAGACCCGGTTCTTCCGTAGGCTCTATAATAAAAGGCCATGGGGAACCGGGTCCTGTTTTTACTTTTGGGGCAGATGTCTGAGCACGCGGCCGGCGCGCACGCCGGTATGCTCTCCTTGTGAGATCACCGGCACGCCGTTGACGATCACATAATCCATGCCGGAGCAATACGCATTGCACTTAGCAAAGGTAGCGTTAATTTTAAGTTCGTTCAGGTCAAACACATTGATATCCGCATAATATCCTTCTGCCAGTACTCCCCTCTTTTCCAGCCTATAGTGCTGTGCAGGCAGGGAGGCCACTTTTTTCACCGCATCTTCCAGAGAGATCACCTGAAGGTCACGGACATAGCGGGTAAAATAGTAGGTCATACTCATGTAATACTGGATGTTGGTGGCGGCCAGTTTTCCTTCCTCCACAGTCACGGAACTGTCGGTCATCCAAAGATAAATGGGATCCCGCACGACGCTGTCAATCTGTATCTGCTCATAAAAGACATTGGCCTGCATACCCACATCAAGGGCATCCTGCAAGGTAGGGGCTTTCTGTATCACATCCAGGAAGTAATCAAAAGGTTCTCTGCCGGCCTCCTCACACAACTCTTTAAAAGGTCTTGCACAAATCTCAGGCATATACGGCGGCGTAATGTACAAAAGACGGTCCCACTGTCCGGCTGCCAGGAAACGCCAATACCGACTGCTGTCGGCTTTCACCTTTTCCCGCTCTTGGAGATCTGCCAGGATTTCCTTTGCTCTCTCCCATCCATTCTCATACAGCCAGGGTGGCAGGATCGCCAATGCCCCTCCGCTGGCAAAACAGGTAGGCAGCATATCTGTATAGACATTGAGATGCTCTTTTTCTCTGGCATCCTTTAACATCTGCATGGCCTTCTGTAAGTAATCATTGGGGATTCCGTTATCATATTTTACATTCAGATGAGAAATTGTGCCGCGCATCTTCGTCTTTCGGATCACGTTAAGGAATTCTTCAACGGCCTCCAGAATATAAGTGCCTTCATCCCGCATGTGTGAGGAATAATTGGCATCATACTCCGCAGCAACTGCGGCCAGTCTCTCAATCTCCTCAGGGTGTGAGACAATCCCCGGCACAAACTCAAGTCCCGTGGTAAAACCGATAAATCCCGCATCCAGAGCTTCCCGCAGAAAAGATTCCATGATCCCAAACTGCTCTTCTGTGTACTCCGGCGTATAACAACCTGCCATCTTTCTGAGGCCATTATGACCGCACATCCACGCAGTATTGATAGAGGTTCCCATCTGTTCCATTTTGTCCAGAGTGGCTGCCACAGCACCTTTCGGGTATGTGGGACCGGGCAGATTATAGACACAATCAATACCATCCCCGGCACTGTCAAAGTCACTCACATCCACCGATGCCGTACCGAACAGGCCACAATTTCCTACAATCTCCGTGGTAACCCCCTGGCGAACAGCACTCTGGCATTCCGGATGGGCCCAGATCGTCCCGTCAGAATGGGTGTGACTGTCAATAAAACCCGGGGTTACGTATTTGCCGGTTGCATCAATCTCCAGCGGCGCCGACACACCATTCAGATTGCCAATATAGTCGATCCTGTCGCCAATGATAGCAACATCCGCATAATAACCGGGATTGCCGGTGCCGTCTATGACGGTACCGTTCCGGATGATAATGTCAGGTGTTTTCTGATAAAAACTCATGCCTGTCTCCTTTTTTCAACGAATCAGGATACTCTGTAGTAATTAAATACATCCCAGTCGATGTCAATGCCAAGACCCGGTCTCTGGGGAATTTCTACATATCCTTCACTGTCAATGGTGAAAATAGGTTTCGTCAGTTTCTGGCGAAGTTCGGTATCCTGCTCACAGAATTCAAGATACCACGCCTCAGGAAGAGAGGCAATATACTGCAATGTAGCTGCCATAAGGATATTGGTTTTGAAAGCATGGGGAACCACTGTGACCTTTTTCAGCATAGCCATGTCGGTAAGCTTCTTTGCTACAGTCAGTCCGCCGCAGCGGGAAAGATCAGGCTGAACGATATCCACGCAGCCTTTGCCCAGCAGATCGTCGAATTCAAACATGGTACCCACTTCCTCACCGCCGGAGATATGCACATTGGTGCGGTCGCGCAGATACTTGTAGCTCTCCAGATCGTCCGGACGGAAGGGCTCTTCAATCCAGAATACGTTTTCTTTCTCAAACTCTTTCGCTGTAGCCACAGCCATCTTTACGTCCTTCCACAGCATGCCGATATCGATCATCAGCTCTTTATCGTCGCCCAGATATTTTCTGGCCCAGCGCACCAGCTGTGCATCCTTCTTGTAATCCTGTGCAAGGGCACCCCAGCCGAGTTTCATGCCCTGATATCCGTTGTGCATATGACGGTCTACCAGATCCTTGATTTCCTCCTCGGTACCCGGCATCAGCACGCTGCAGTATGCCTGGATCTTGGTGCGGAAGGTACCGCCCAGAAGCTTGCTCACAGGCAGTCCCAGCTTCTTGCCGATGGCATCCCAGATAGCCATATCAATACCGCTCATGGCATGGATCACTACGCTTCTGCGACCGTAATAATAGGCCTTTTCAAACATTTTATACCAAATTTTTTCCACATCAAAAGCATCTTCACCCACAACAATCTCTTTCAATCCGATGCATGCCATGTGGGAAGCCGGTGACTCGATAATAGACTTTACCACATAAGGATTGGAGTCCACTTCACCGATTCCTGTGATGCCCTCGTCAGTGTGAACCAGGATCACAACAGTGTCCTGACTTCCGTCACCGATCATTTCAATATTCTTTTGTTTCAGTATTACCGCTTCTACATCTGTAATAATCATGTTATTCACCTCATAGTATTCTTGGTCGTGTCAAAAACCAACTTATCACTCTACTTCATATATCAGAACGTCATTGCCGGGATCCACATTGTCCATGCGCAGGTTCTCAATGATACCCGCGTTGCGGATAAAGGGCATCTCCTTGCCGGTTGCATTGGTCTGGCTACAGTGGGTCACGGTCATGTTCCTTATCACTACACCTTTTTCGATACCGATGGTGGGCTGCGCTAGATGGGTTTCGTTTCTGTGCAGATTCTCAATGTACAGATTATTGATATCGCAGTCATGCTCGATCCTGATCACAGGAGACGTATTACCCGGCACATCCACGGTACCCTCGCAGATGGACGCATACATATTGTCTATGGTAATATTTTCAAACAATCCCCGTCTGTCCGAGGTGTCATTGTACTTACTTATCACGATGGTATAGGTATAGTAGGTTCCGAATATGTTGCTGATATGGATATTGCGCAGACGTGTCTGCACTGCCAGAAGTCTTACGGCACTGTGACTTCCCTCTGCATAGATTCCGTCAACCACAATATTCTCGATAGGTCCCACGATCCAGTCATCGGAAGTGATAGCTACCATATCATCATGGCAGGCACCTTTCAGATTTCTCACAAGGCCGTTCTTACATCCGCCCTCAATGTGAACACCGTCCAGGTTCCAGAGCTTGGGGCTTCCCTCCGTAAATTCAAACTCCAGATTTTCGATGGTGAAATCCTCCACATAGATCACATGCAATGCATAAAGCACAGGGTTCACAAAGGTAATATCATGGGCATGGAAGCCTCTGACACTGTTAAATCGCATGCAGATACCTGTATAAACATCCGGCATCAACTTGTTATTCTTATCCCAACCGGTCTTTTCCGCCCACTCGGAAAGCTTCAGTCCGGTATCGGGATCCGGAAAATGTGCGGGATTGGGCTTCTGATTGTTGTGGTTCATATCCCAGATACCGCCGCAGATGGCCACTCTCGTATTCCAACCCACAGGATCGGCATTTTCTACCATGGCACAGTTACTGTTGTCTGCAAGGCAGATGCGAGTGTATCTGTCCAGCTTCAGTTCCTGGTTGGAGTGAATCTTCAGCGTCTTGCTGATCAGGTAATTCTTCTCAGGGACCGGCAAATAGACGCAGCTCATGCCACTGTCGAGCATCTCCTGAATGGCTGCATAGTCATCATGAATACCGTCACCGTACAATTTGTTCTTACATTCCATTGTTTTGTCTCCTTTCGGTTTCCGCATTTCTCCGGGCTAAGCCCAAGGATAAATCACAACTTTAATGGGATCTTCTTTTTTATCTTCAAGCAATGTAAACGCATCCTGTATCTGATCTAAGGGAAAGGTATGGGTAACCATATCTTTCACATTGATCCTTCCGTCGGCCACCAGCTTCAGAAGGGGTTCCCATGACAAGGGATTTCCCAGCGCCCCGTAAACTTCCAACTGCTTCATAATGATCTCTTTTACCGGGAATGTAATCTGCGCTCCCTCGGAAGGCAGGCCGTACAGGATGACTCTGCCGCCGCTTTTGGCAACGTGGCAGGCTTCTTCCATAATACCTGATACACCTGTGGCCTCACAGACAAGACCCGCTCCTTCTCCGCCGGTGAGTTCCATGATCCTTGTCGGCACATTTTCTTCTGAACTGCAGATGATCTCATCCGCCCCAAAATGCAGGCTTCTCTCAAGACGCTTCCGGTTTCTGGCAACGGCTATCACTTTTCCCGCACCCAAAGCTTTGGCTGCCTGTATAAATGCCAGCCCTGCAGGTCCAACACCGTACACCAATACCGTCTCACCGCATCTGACGCCCCATCTCATCAGAGCTCCTGCCGGACAATTCACACTCTCCAGGATCGCCGCCTCTTCGTCGGTCACCTCGTCCGGGATCGCGAACAAATTTCTTGCAGGCGCTTTCAGATATTGAGCATATCCGCCTGTGTGAGGTGAAGTTCCAATCTCCGTTGTATCTTTGCACAGATGGGTGTTTCCCGCTCTGCAATGGGCACACTGTCCGCAACCGATAGTGGTTTCCAGCACCACTCTCTGACCCATTTCAAATCCTTTTACATGTTTGCCCAGTCCTGCCACCTCACCGCAAATCTCATGTCCCAGAATATGCGGGGGCTTTCCCAGGATAAAACGACCGGTATATACATGCAGATCCGTCATACACACGCCGGCCCCGCGAACCTTCAGCAGAACCTCGTCATCTCCGATGACCGGCATGGGTACTTCTTTGATTTCTATTTTGCCGTAATCACTCCATACGGCTGCTTTCATTGTTCCTACGTTTTCCATGCCATCTCCTCTATATCTGTTTTAACACATCCTGCATTCTGCACTTAATCAGCCTGTATTCCTTCATACGGTCCTCATTTACAGCCTGCAGATAGGTTCCGAAATTCATCCTGCCGGAAGCCTCACCCAGCATTTTATAGCCCAAAGGATAAGGGATCGCTCCTGCGAGAGCCGCAAGTTTTACCACGATCTGCTGGCAGCGCAGTCCCTCCTCGTCCTTCAGATGGTTGTAAACTGAGGATATCAGCTCGGGATACAGATAACCGATAGCGGTAAAGCTGCCGTCACAGCCGCAGTTAACCAGCGCATAAATGCTCTCATCAGAACCGGTCAGCACCGCAAAATCTCTGCGCACATCGTTGCGCAGGGTGATCTGTTGCATGATCTGCAGACAGTTACCACTGCTGTTCTTAAGGCCCATAATACGAGGCAGCTTCAGAAGCTCTCCAAACACTTTCATGGAAATACCGCTGGTACACTGAGGGATTTGATAAGCCACGATGGGAAGCTTGCCGGGCGCATCGTTCAGTTTTTTATAAAAATCAAGAACATCGCTGTCACTTAAGGGAAAATAGAACGGAGGTGCCACAAGAGCTCCGTCTGCTCCAAGATTTTCAATGAACTCCAGAAGTTCCAGGGTCTGCTGGCAGTTGGCTGCCGTGGCACCGCAGATAAACTGCTTTCTGCCGGCGATGATCTTCTTGGTAAAGATCATAATCTCTTTCATCTCATCCATGGACAGATAGGTGAACTCTCCCGTGGAACCGCAGACTACCAGACCTGTAACGGAGGAGCGGCAAACATCCTCCAGCTGTCTCTCCAGCTCCGCATAGTCCACACGCCCATTTTCAAGAAAGGGAGTAAGGATAATACCGTAAGCACCTTTAAATTTCACACTATCTTTGGCAGACTGCTTATCCACCATGGCCTTGATCTCTTCCAGGGAAACATAAGTGAGCAGTTCATCGTTTGTTCCGCATACCACCAGTCCCTGCATGGAAGGATGATAAGCGTCCATGATCCTCCTTTTTAATTCTTCCTGATCCAATCGGCCATCCTGCAGAAACGGTGCCTTAACCACCGTGCAGTCGCCCTGAAATTTCATATGTTCATCCAAGCCCTTGCTAATCAATGATAAAATCCTCCAATTTCATCTTATAGTCAAACACATCCACACCGCCATCCTCGGTCACCCGGTAATTGTTCTCCAAGCGAAGTCCGAACTGTCCCGGCAGATAAATACCCGGTTCCAGCGTCACAAGCATGTTTTCTTTCAGAATCGTACCGCAGTCCCCAATAAAATACGGTTCTTCGTACCAACTGTAGCCCAGGCCATGACCGGCATGGTGGACCAGTCCTGCAAATCCTTCCTCTTTCAAGCGGCGGTTCACATATCGGTAAATATCACCCGCAACCGTTCCGGGGCGTAAAAGGGGCCTTGCTTCTTCCTGTAACGCACAAAGTAATTCATAGGCTCGCACCTGTTCCGGTGTCGGTTCTCCGCAAAAATAGGATCGCGTTGTGTCACAGTAAATGCCTTCACAGGCACACAGGGCATCCACAATAACAGTATCGCCCTTTTGAATCACCTTGCCAGTGGCAGGTCCGGCAATTTCACAGGTCCTAAGCCCCGAGAGAAAATCACCGGTATAAAGCACCTGATCGCAAGTACCGGACACATAAACTTCTTTGACAATCCGGTTCAGTTCCTGCTCCGTGTATCCGCTCCGCACCTCCCGGCGAATCCTGTCATAGGCTTTTACGTTTAACTCTTTCACTGTGGCATATTTTTCAAAAAAGCTCTGATCCTTGCAAAGCATACCCTCTGCTATATCAGCGGTGATGTCAATATATTCTCTGCCATCGGCACCCCCGCCAAACAGGACTGCCGGACAGGTATCTTTATGATACCCGATCCGTTTATGACTTGCTATCCTGAGGCTTACAATCTTCCACAAGTTTTCTGCCGCATGCTCCACACGTTCAAATCCGCATTCCGCATATTCCAGCAGTAACAGACCGTCTTTTTCTGTCTGCCCTTCCGGACTGACAAGCACAACACCATGATCATCTGCTATGGCGCAGCTCTTCGGCGCATACACGCCCGCTACGGCCAGAATCTGCTCCGGTGCAAACAGTAAAACCGCGTCCAATTGTCTCTGCAGGCGAATTTTCTGAATATCCATGTTATATCCCCCCGGTTTGGCTCACTCTTATAACGTAGAAAAGTCAACCCTATGTATCAGCTTGTCAATGGCTATCTTGGCCAGAACCTTTTTATAATGTGTGGGCGTATCAAAATGACAGCAAGGCTTGTGACCGTCTTCCGGATACAACAGATAGAACACACCCGGTGTGATCAGCATCCTGCTTCCGACACCCTTCATCAGTGCCAGATCTTTTTCCTCATCAAAAGGCACTTTCACATCCAGATCTTTTATATCCGCATACTCCACATACTCTTGTCCCGCCACAATGATCTGCACATCCAGATACTTTCTGTGAACTTCAAAATCACCCTCTTCGAAAGAACGGGTCATTCCTTCCTGTACCAGTACAAACCCGTGCTCCAGAGGATATTTCCCAACCGGCAGATTTTCCTTTCGGACTCTCTCTGCAAATTTCACAGCTTCGAAAAGTTCGGGAACACTTCTCGTATACTGCTGCATACGTTCCACCCGATCGATTATCATACGCTTCACCCCACTGTCTTCAAACACTTATCCATATTAATCGGATTTTACTCATTATACTGCAATTACCACAAAAACGCCGTCGTATTTGTATGCAAAAACTGCTAATTCGTATCAAACACACAGGCGCGAAATTGACTTTCATTTTTTGACATGATATACTTTATTTTGCGAGGTGAACTACTATGAACGTGAATATAGATGTTGCACAGTTACTTCCTCTGATAAAGGCTTTCTACGAACTTTCCGGCATTAAAATTGCACTATATGACAACTGTTTTACGGAAATTCTGACCTATCCGCCCACCAAGGGGGCTTTTTGCGCCATGCTGGAAAATTATCCGCATCTTCGGAAAAAGTGCGACGACTGCGCCGCCAGGCTCTGCCGTTCCTGTGCGCTGATGAAGCAGCCCAGCATATACAAATGCCACGCCGGCCTCACGGAAGTGGCTGCACCACTAATTGACAACGGGATTATCATCGGCTATGTAATTTACGGCCAGATTACCAACGACCCTGACCGGGAGCATTTTATTCATGACGTACTTTTCCACTGTAAGGATTACGGACTTTCCACGTCTGAAATCCGGGAATGCCTGCAAAGTGTCCGCCATTACACGGATACCCAGCTCTCCTCCACGCAGGAAATTATCAATGCACTGCTCTCCTACATTATCCTGAAGAGACTTATTTACGTCTCCCAGAAGCCTTTGGAATTACAGCTGGTGGAGTACATTGAAAACAATCTCCGCACAGACCTTTCCGTGGCTTCCCTGTGTAAAGAATTTGCCATTTCCAAATCCGAACTCTACAGTTGCACCAAGACGTATATGCCGGACGGAATTGCCAAATACGTCCGCTGGCGCCGCATCGAAGCTGCCAAGGACCAAATTTTGAAGAACCCCTCCAAGCCCTTGTGGAAGATTTCAGAGGATGTGGGGTTTGACAATTATGATTACTTCCTCCGCGTCTTCAAAGCACAGACCGGGATCTCGGCAAGCAGCCTGCAAAAAAAATAAAATAAAGCCAATGCATTGGATACTCATTGTTGATTGTACCCATCCGCATTGGCTTTTTATTATGATTGATTTCTCTGTGCTTCAATACAGGCGTCTATTACCAGCACCACCGCAAGGGCAACCACCTCGTCAACACCGGTACCGAATTCGATCTCATAAGTATCTCCCCATGTCATCCACTCTTTGGAAACAGAGGCTATGGTATACCCATTCTCCGTAATTTCATACTCATGAGCCCAGAAGTCTCCATGCACCTGCCACCCAAGGCCATTCACGCTGTATTCGTGTTTGAAAAAGGTGAACTCCTTGACTACCTCCGCAATCTCTATTCCGTCTCTGGAAATATGATATCTGGGCAAAAACGTAAACAATTGCTGACTGATAAATGCAAGTTCATTCCCCTGAAGGTCATAGAGATGAAGCTTCTTGCCCCAGGTAAAGATCTCCCCCTCCACATAATACCTTTCATTACCTGTCTCGTCATAGACAGAGAACTTATCTCCCCAGGTAAAGATACGCTGCTTGATATAAAGATTCATTTTGTTCCCCCCGTGCCTGAACCTATTTCTGAATTGCTACACGTTCTGCCCTACAGATCGTCCAGAATCTCCTTCTTCTTCAGTTCATACTCTTCTCTGGTGATAAGGGCCTGATCGTACAGACTCTGCAATTTCCGAAGCCGCTCCTCCGCGCTGTCACCCTCATCATTTTCATCAATCTCGATGACACTGCTCTCTATGTGATTATCTGTAAATCCGTTTCTGTAATTCACATAGGTGATCCACCCTGCAACCGCTGTCCAGAAGACACCGAACAATCCCGCCATTGGAATGGCCACAAACACGCCGATCAGGCAAAATATGATACCTACCGCAAAACCAACCTTTGACTGAGACCTTCCCGGTCTGACATGAATTTTTTTTGACATGATATCAGCACCTCCGACTTAAGATAGTTCCATTATATAACAGAGAAGTTCTCTTCAACAGAAGTAAATTATGCACATTATCTGCTATAACGTGCAATCCCTACGCAGTCAGGGCCTGATAGATGGCCGCAATCACGGGCACCAGGAGTGCCGGCAGCATGTTGGCCACACGGAAAGTTTTTTCCCGTACCAGATTCACTCCCACGCAAAACACCAGCGCACTTCCCACAAAGGAAAGGTCTGCAATCAGCGCATCGCTGATGACAGTTCCAAAAAGCGCCGCTATCACGGTAATGCCGCCCTGATATACAAAGATAGGCAGTGCCGCAAAAGCAGCACCGACACCATAGGTGGCAGCCAGGATTGCAACGATCACAAAGTCAAGGAGAGATTTTGCAACCAACATGGAATGATCCCCGGTGAGACCGTCCTGCATGGAGCCTACGATGGCCATTGCTCCGATACAAATGATCAGGGAGGTGGTTACAAATCCGTCAACGAATCTGTTGTCATTTTTAATTTTTACAGTTTTTTTCAGTTTTTCACCGAGATGCTCCATCTTGGTTTCAATATCGATCCACTCGCCAAGAAGAGAACCAATCACCAAACTGAAAATCATCAGCATGGTACCCTGTGTAGAGATCCCGTTATCTTCCACCACCAGCATATGCTCCATCACACCGCTGATGCCGATAAAGATAACAGCCAAACCATTGGCCTGCATTAATATTTTCTCAAAACGCTTCGATATTCCGTTCTTTAATAACATACCCAACACGCCGCCCAAAATAACGGCAACCGTGTTGATCAGCGTACCCAAACCAATCATTGACTTATCTCTCCCCCAAAAAACGGTCACGGTAAAAATCAGATGATTTCAAAAGTTCTTCCTCCAGCACTTCGTAACCGTACAGCTCAGTCAGCGTTTTTTCTCCGGAAAAAAGATCCGTTCCCAAAGCCAGCCTGCCTCCCTCAATCACTACACCAAGGGCCCCGAGAGTTGTAGGGAACATATCAAAGGTTCCAAATGCCCTGTTTTTTTCCTGTACCGGCAAAACCGGTGCATTAATAATACAATTATAGGTGGTGCGCACATAGTTTTCGTCCACATCCTCCATAAAGCCTGCGTCCATGGTCAGGTGATCACCGCAGAGCACAATGGTCGTATTCTCATAAAAAGGCTGCTCTTTGATCCACTCAATAAAACGGGTCACCTGTCCGGAAGAACAGGTCAGCACATTGGCATACTGCTCCTCATAAATATCTTCGCAGAGCCTGCACTTGTATCCGCCGGGAAAATGGGAATCCGCCGTCAGCATAGTAAAATTAAAGGGCTTGCCTTCGGCTGCAAGACGCTTCAGTTCCAGTTTGGCATAAGCGAAAAGCTTTTCATCCTCAAATCCCCACCACTGCTGATAATCTTCCGGCAGTTTTCCTTCTGCTTTCAAAGTCTCTGTGTCTACTATGGTATAGTTTCCGTGCTGTCTGAAATAAGACTCTCTTCCGTGGAATTCCGCATTGGACCCCAAAAGCAGGGTCTGCTGATAGCCGGCATCCTCAAGAACATCTCCCAGCGCCACGACACCCGGCAAAAACTGGTCCCCCGCACCGTAGGCGTCTGCGGTAAGGTCCACCTTTACCGGCATACCACAGGTGTGGGCTGCCATAGCAGAAGCTGTCCAAGTCGTTCCGGAAAAGGAAAATGCGCCTCCCATTTTATCAGAATGCGAAAAATTAATATTCTCCTCAGCCAGTTCTGTCAGCTCCGGGATATAATTGCTTTCAAACACACCTCCGGACGCTTTATCCGCATAGGCATTTTCCATGGATTCCAGGAAAATGTAGATGAGATTTCTCTTCTCTTCCGGAAATTTCAGAGAAACCTCTTCCGGATCCACATAGTGAGCTTCAATAAAATCTGAATTTACAGCGACTGCCCCCACAAATTCCGGCACTCCCATCCGGACAAAGAAAATGATGCAGTTCACAATCAGCATTATCACTGCCAGAGCCGTCCTTTTCTCCCGGAAAAACTTGCACATTCCTGTGTCGCAGTAGGCTATGTATCGCGGAAACTTTTGCAATTTATCTCTCAGTTTTCCGGCCAGAAGCTTGTAGAGCAAAATCTCCGCAGCTGTAGCCAGTACGCTGAATAAGCCCACTTCTATTGCAAGGCCGCCTCCCAGCGCACGGTATGCACCATTGTCAGTACTTTTTAATTGAAATAAAAATTGGTCAATAAAGATCTGATCATACTGTTTCGGCAGCCAGATGGTCAAAAAGAACATGATATTCGCCAAAAAAAGTATTACTCCTGCCACAATATGCGACCTTTGTTTCTTCCCCTTTGTCATCTGAATAAAACCCTCCTATTCTCAGGCATCCCATTGCGAAAATACAACGGAAATTTTATTCACTTTCTCCACCCGCAAAAAGCGATCACTTAGAGTTTCCTCCTTTATGACCGCCCCTCATCATATTAGCACATGCTTTCACTTTTGTCAGCATTTTTCTTAAGAATACGGAAGATTATCGAAGAAATTTACCAATCTGACGCCATAGGGCAGTCAGTGTCCTATGAAACAGATATCTCTTTGTAAAATGCTGCGGTAGCCGCCTCAATATAGGGATTCAGCCACAAACTGCCGATGCCAAAGGTAAAGGCGCAAAGGATTGCCCAACCAATAAAGCTAAACTGCAGACAAAACAGGCGGAAACGGTTACCGTTCATCAACTCCTTGGATCGTGCGATTGCTTCTCTGGCGGTCATCTCCGGATGCTCTGCCAATAGGTAATCGGTCATGGCGTAACTGTAGGCAGCCATAATACCGGGAATGATCAATAAAAGCGACCACAGCAGTATAAATGTCCTGCTCAGCAATCTGGTTACTACAATGGTCTTCCAGTTGTTAAAATGTGCAAAGAGAGAATCCAACTTTGCTTCCCTCGGTTCTACCAGTTTCAGATTAAAATCCACATACCCCACTCTTATGATGCAACCAAGCAAAAAGTAAGCCACTGCCACCAGAAAGAGTGCCACTAATACATACACCCATCGCCCGGTCAAAAGCACGCTCAAATGATAGTCCAGGTCCTCACCCTTCAAAGTGATCAGATCCGATTCCTGTGCCCCCAGCAGGACCGCGATAAAGCCTGCCAATACCGCAATCGCCCACTTCCCCCGCAACGCTTCTCTGGCAACAGAACGAAAATCCGCAGCTAATTTCATACAACCACCTCTCTGTCTCTGTATGTTGAAGAGACTTATATGTCTTATTTATGGTTCACTACTATTATATTACACATGGGGAACTTGGTATAGATGTTATTTTTGCACTATATCGGGCCGAAACGTGCAGGAAGGGCAATGTAAGGGATTCGGAAAGGGAAAGAGGGAGCCCCCAATGCCATGAAATGACTTTAGAGGCCCCCTTTTCTTTCCGCCAAAAATCGGGAACGATTACCAATATCTTTTAAAAAAATTATTCCAGAACATCGGCACCCAGGAGAACAGACATCAGAAGCCGACAGCGCGCAGATTACAGGATAATCTCACGGCCGGATATCTCTCTGTAAAATACCGTAATGGACGTCTCGAAGTAGGGACTTAACCAGAAAAAACCTATGCCCATGGTAAACAGACAAAGAATCGCCCAGCCAATAAAGCTAAACTGCAGGCAAAACAAGTGAAATCGTTTGCCCGCCATCAACTCCCTGGAACGGGCAAGCGCCTCTTTGGCGGTCATTCCCGGATGCTCTGCCAATATGTAACCGGTCATGGCATAACTGTAGGCGGCCATAATACCGGGAATGATCAACAAAAGTGACCACAGAATAATATAGAATACTCTCAGCAATTGGCTTACAATAATTGTCTTCCAATTAATAAAACGGCCAAAAAGGGAAACCTGCTGCTTCGCTTCCACCTGGTCTATCAGCCTCAGGTTAAATATCTTTATTCCCAGCAGGAACGCTGAAATTCCTACAAGCACCGCAGCTGTCCACCTTCCGTGCAAAATCCCCCTGGCAATAGCCCGAATGTCGGATGCTGATTTCATAAGTCCACCCCTTCGTCTCCCTGGGTTGAAGAGACTTGTATGTTTCATTTGTAGATCACTATCATTATATTACACGTGAGGCATTCAGTATAGATGTTTTTTAGGAAAAATGACCTTGATGACTCACATATCAGAGCCACTCAAGGTCATTTTATTTCTTTTACTTAAAGTATTCCACGCCAGACTCAAAGATCCTGAGATCGGTCTCGCCGTAGATGTTAATCGCCGTAGCCAGATCCCTTCTCTCGGAGTGTGCCATCTTACCGAGGCATCTTCCATCAGGAGATGTGATACCTTCGATCGCACAGTAGGAACCATTGATGTTGTATTCCTCATCCATGGATACGTTGCCGTTCATATCAGCGTACTGGGTAGCTACCTGTCCGTTGGCAAACAGCTTGTCGATCCACTCCCTGGGTGCTACGAAGCGTCCCTCGCCGTGAGAGGCGGGGTTACAGTAGGTTGCGCCAAGGGTTGCGCCCTGCAGCCATGGAGACTTGTTGGAAACCACCTTGGTGTAAACCATCTTGGAGATGTGGCGGTTAATGGTATTGAAGGTCAGGGTAGGAGAATCCTCCTTCTGTCCCACGATATCACCGTAAGGCACCAGTCCCAGCTTGATCAGTGCCTGGAAACCGTTACAGATACCCAGAGCCAGACCGTCTCTCTCGTTCAGCAGCTTCATTACTGCTTCCTTCATCTTCTCATTCTGGAAGGCAGTTGCAAAGAACTTGGCACTTCCGTCAGGCTCGTCGCCGGCAGAGAAGCCGCCGGGGAACATAATGATCTGCGCCTGATCAATGGCTTTTTCAAAAATCTCAACAGAATCTCTGATGTCTTCGGCTGTGAGGTTCTTAAATACTTTGGTCACTACATTGGCACCGGCTCTCTCGAAGGCCTTGGTGCTGTCGTATTCACAATTGGTACCGGGGAACACAGGGATAAATACGGTAGGCTTTGCCACCTTGTTCTTGCATACGTAGATGCTGTCAGCCTTGTATACGTCACTGGCTACTGCTTCTGTTCCTGTCTTTGCCTTGGTGGGGAATACCTTTTCCAGTTTCTCTGTCCATGCTTTCAGGGCCTCGTCCATAGTGATCTTCACATCACCGTATACAAATGCAGGCTCCTCTGTGACAGTACCGATCAGGGTATAAGCCACTTCCTTCTCCTCTAAAAGTGCCAGCTTATCTGCGTCAATTTCTGCAATGATATCGCCCAGACCGTTTGCAAACAGATCATCCGTGGTCACATCATCATCGACGATCACACCCAGTTTGTTACCGAATGCCATCTTGGACAACGCTGCCGCAGCACCTCTTGCATCCAGTGCATAGGCAGAGACAATTGCCTTCTCCTGCGTCAGTTCATAAATCTTATCGTAAAGTTCCATCACATTCTCATACATAGGAATGTCAAAGTCATCCTTTTCGATGGAGAAACGAATCAGCTTATTGCCGGCTTTCTTAAGCTCCGGTGTCACGATATCACCATGTTTTGCAATGTCCACCGCAAAGGATACCAAAGTGGGCGGAACATCGATCTCATTAAAGCTTCCGGACATACTGTCCTTACCGCCGATGGAAGGAAGTCCGAAACCGATCTGTGCGTCGTAAGCACCTAAGAGTGCTGCAAACGGCTGACTCCAGCGTGCGGGATCGGAAGTCATTCTGCGGAAGTACTCCTGGAAGGTGAACCGGATCTTACTGTAATCACCACCGCAGGCTACGATCTTAGCCATGGACTCTACCACCGCATAAACTGCACCATGGTAAGGGCTCCAGGAAGACAGATAAGGATCAAAACCGTAGCTCATCATGGTTACGGTGTCCGTCTTGCCCTTCAGTACAGGAAGCTTTGCCACCATGGACTGGGTCTCGGTCAGCTGATATTTACCGCCGTAAGGCATCAGCACACTGCCGGCACCGATAGAGGAGTCAAACATCTCCACCAGACCCTTCTGGGAGCATACGTTCAGGTCATTTAACAGTGCAAGCCATGCTGCCTTCACATCGCCTTCTTCCAGCTGCCTGCCCACTTCTTCCACGGCCCATTTATCAAAATAATTGTCTTCTTCACTGGGAATGTCAACTTTAACAGTGGTCTCCTGATGTGCACCATTGGTATCCAGGAACGCGCGGCTCAGATCCACGATGGTCTTGCCTCTCCAGTTGAGCACCAGTCTGGGAGACTCTGTCACCACCGCAACAGGTACTGCCTCCAGATTTTCTTCACTTGCATAGCCAAGGAATTCCTCTACATCCTTAGGATCCACAACCACTGCCATTCTCTCCTGGGATTCGGAAATAGCAAGCTCCGTACCGTCCAGACCTGCATATTTCTTGGGCACCTTGTCAAGGTCAACGCACAGACCGTCTGCCAGCTCACCAATGGCTACGGACACACCGCCCGCACCGAAGTCATTACACTTCTTGATCAGTCTACTCACTTCTGCCCTGCGGAACATTCTCTGGATCTTACGCTCAGTAGGCGCATTACCTTTCTGCACTTCCGCACCACAGGTCTCAATAGAACTCTCAGTATGTACTTTGGAGGAACCGGTCGCACCGCCGCAACCGTCGCGTCCGGTACGTCCGCCAAGCAGAATAATGATATCGCCGGGATCAGAAGTCTCACGGATTACATTCTTCCTGGGAGCAGCGCCCATAACGGCACCGATCTCCATTCTCTTAGCCACATAGTTGGGATGGTAAATTTCTTTTACAAAGCCGGTTGCAAGACCAATCTGGTTACCGTAGGAAGAATAACCGCTGGCCGCACCGCGCACCAGTTTCTTCTGAGACAGCTTGCCCTTCATGGTATCAGCCACAGGAACGGTGGGATCTGCCGCACCGGTCACACGCATGGCCTGATATACATAGCCCCTTCCGGACAACGGATCGCGGATGGCACCGCCCAGACAGGTGGCTGCGCCTCCGAAAGGCTCGATTTCCGTAGGGTGATTGTGGGTCTCATTCTTAAAGAATACCAGCCACTCCTCTTTTACGATCTCATCGCCGTAATCCATCTCTACGGGAACTACCACGGAACAGGCATTGATCTCATCAGACTGCTCCATATCGTCAAGCTTACCGTCTCTCTTCAGCTTGCGCATAGCCATGGTGGCAATATCCATAAGGCATACAAACTTATCGCTTCTGCCTGCAAAAATCTCTTCTCTGGTATCCAGATAACTCTGATAGGTAGTTTCAATGGCAGAACGGTAATATCCCTCGCCAAACTCCACATCCGTCAATTCCGTAGAGAACGTGGTATGACGGCAGTGGTCAGACCAATAAGTATCCAGTACGCGGATCTCGGTAACGGAAGGATCTCTCTCCTCTTCCTCACGGAAATAATTCTGAATGTGCTGGAAATCCTTAAAAGTCATAGCAAGACCAAGGGAATCGTAAAGTTCACGCAAACCTATCTCGTCCATTGCGCAAAAGCCTTCAAATACAGCAACATCCGCCGGATCGTCATATACAGTAATCAGGGTGTCCGGCTTCACCATATCCGTCTCTCTGGAATCTACAGGGTTAATACAGTAAGACTTAATCTTTGCAAACTCTTCATCGGAAACATTGCCGATGATCAGATAAGTGATCGCGGTTCTGATCACAGGTTCTTCATTTTCATTCAAAAATTTCACACACTGTACGGCGGAATCCGCTCTCTGATCAAACTGTCCGGGCAGGTATTCTACAGAAAATACTCTGCTTCCTGTAGGAATCTCAATGGTTTCCTCATATAAATCATCTACAGGCGGCTCTGAAAATACAGTCTTGCAAGCCTTGGCATACACTTCATCTGAAATATTCTCCACATCATAGCGGATGAACACACGAACTGCCTCCACGTCATTGATTCCAAGATAGTTCTTCAGTTCTTCCTGCAGCTCATGTGCTTTCACTGCAAATGGTGATTTCTTCTCTACATAGATACGTCTTACGTTTCCCATGCTTATCCTCCAAATTATATTCTGGTACCTTTGGGCATACGCCCCTACATACTATTATAATAAGCAAATGCATTTCGCACAATAGCATAAAACAACAAATTTAGATTTTTTTTAAGGTCTCTTTTGTATTGATTTGTCTCTCAATCCCACTTTTTCATTTCGGAAAACAGGAACAACTCACTATTTTAGCTGATTATGTATTAAAGTCAACAATTTATTACGAAAATCTTCACTTTTTTTACAAAAAGACTAGACATTTTCAAATAAATGAGCTATAATAACCATGCTATAGCGAATTTCCGGAAAAAAATTCCCCTTTTACACAATCGAAGCGCTCACAGGTTTCCTGTGGGCGCTTTGATTTTACACAATTTTGAAGAAACAGCAAAGTACCGAAAAACCCGATAAAATCAAAAATTCTTGACTTTACCGGGCTTTCATTTTAGCAGGGGAAGAGGGGATCGAACCCCCGTTAACGGTTTTGGAGACCGCCGCACTACCGCTGTACTATTCCCCTATATCAAGTCAGCGACAACTGACAAGGCATATTATAGCACAGGTCTCTCACATTAATCAAGTAATTTTTTAAATTTTTCGAAAAGATTTTACAATATCGCCGGAATGTCCCAAAAGCTACTGTTTTCCGCTCCTCAGAAGAGTGCCGTCATCACATCCTGCAGATTTCTCACACCGATCACCTGCATTTTGCCTGTATATCTGATACTCTCTGCACATACTGCCGGCATAACACAGATTTCAAAGCCAAGCTTCTCTGCCTCAGCCACCCTCTGCGCTGCCATACTCACTGAGCGCACCTCTCCGCTCAAACCAACCTCTCCGAAGGCAATGAGTTTGGGATGTAGCGGTTTATTGCGAAAACTGGACATCAATGCCAAAATGATTCCCAGATCTATAGCGGGCTCTGCAATTTTGATACCGCCTGTGATGTTTACATAAGCATCACTGCCGGATAACTGGGCACCCAATCGCTTTTCCAAAACAGCCATCAACAGATTTACCCGGTTGAAATCAGTGCCTGTTGCCTGCCTTCTCGGAATACCAAAATTGCTGTGACACACCAGAGCCTGAATCTCCACCAGCAGCGGGCGGGTTCCTTCCATAGAACAGGACACTACAGATCCACTGGCGTCCCGGGGTCTTCCCTCAAGCATATATTCAGAAGGATTGGGCACCTCTGTCAGGCCTTCCTCCCTCATCTCAAACACACCAATCTCATTGGTAGATCCAAAACGGTTCTTTACACCGCGCAAAATCCGGTAGGAGGCATGCCTGTCTCCCTCAAAATAAAGCACGGTATCTACCATATGCTCCAGCACTCTGGGGCCCGCCACCGTACCTTCCTTGGTCACATGTCCCACAATAAATACAGAAATCCCCAATCCTTTGGCCAGTTGCAGCAAAACACCGGTAGATTCTCTGACCTGTGAAACACTGCCGGGGGCCGCAGAAACCGCTTCGTTATACATTGTCTGAATGGAGTCGATCACTACCGCACGAGGCTTTTCCCGCCTGATCACTTCCGCTATCGTATCCAGATTAGTCTCGCACAAAAGCAGCATACCGGAACCAAATCGCCCGATCCGGTCTGCACGCATCTTTATCTGTACCAAGGATTCCTCTCCGGATATGTATAGGACTTTGTGGTCCTGTTCCGCAAGCTTCCTACACACCTGCAAGAGCAGCGTGGACTTGCCGATGCCCGGATCACCTCCCACCAAAGTGAGAGATCCTTGGACAATTCCGCCGCCCAGCACTCTGTCAAGCTCACCGATCCCGGTCAGTATCCTGCTCTCCTCCTGAACTGTGATTTCCTCCAGCACAGAAGGGGTGGCCTGCTGCACACTGCGCGGCCCCTTACCGCTCATGGCTCTGGAAGAAACCGGACTGATTGTCTCCTCCACCATAGTATTCCACTCTCTGCATCCCGGACACTGTCCTACCCATTTTGCAGATTCATATCCACAGTTCTGACAAAAATAGACTGTCGTTTTCCCTTTTGCCATTTAAATTAACCTCTTTCGCTCACACGAACGATTTTTACCGTTACTTCGCCTGCTCCATGAAGTTCCACACTCAAGCTGAGTTTACCGCCAAGGCCGGTCTTCATTCTGCCAATCTCAGCGCCTGCCACAAACACCTCATATTCGGTATCGTCCATCAGGCCAACCGTAACCTGAGCGTCTTCGTCCCCCTCCACTACAAACTCTACGCCGTCGGCTTTCTCATCAAATTGCTGCACACTGGTACCGGGCACCGATTCATATAAAAACATGCCGTTCTTCTCAAGCTTCGTGATCTCCTTACAAGTCTTGACCTTCAACAGATCTCCTGCATATTTGAAATCTTCAACCTTCTCCTTGCGTTCCAGCTTATGATTGCCAAAACTAATACTGCCATTCTCCTCAATGCGGATCAGTTCTTTAATTGCTGCCATTCTTTTATCCTCCCAGGTAAATCATTTTACATCTAAAAGTAACTATTCTCACTTGTCTTCTTTCACGGTAAATGTCACTTTACCGCTCTTATATCCCGCAGATACCGTATCGCCCGGCTGAACCTTCTTCATCAGGATTTCTTCCGCCAAACTGTCTTCGATCACGGACTGGATCGCACGCTTCAGCGGTCTTGCCCCCATTTTCAGATCGGAATATTTCTCAGCCAGATGTTCCTTCAACGCATTGGTGACAACAAGGCGGATATCCATGTGATCCGCACATCTCTTACAAAGCCCTGCCGAAAGCAGATTTACGATTTCCTTCATGTTCTCTTTATTCAGCTGGTGGAACACAATAATATCGTCAATTCTGTTGATAAATTCCGGTTTGAAATTCCGCTTCACTTCCTCCATGACCGCAGATTTCATCTTTTCGTAATCCTTTTGAGCGCTGGTCTGAGCCGCAAAACCTAAATTCTTGGGATCCACGATCCGCTGAGCTCCTGCGTTGGAGGTCATGATGAGAATCGTATTTTTAAAGCTGACCTTACGGCCCTTAGAATCTGTGATATGGCCGTCATCCAACACCTGAAGCAGGATGTTGAACACATCCGGATGAGCTTTTTCAATCTCATCAAAAAGTACTACCGAGTAAGGGTTACGGCGCACTTTTTCACTGAGTTGTCCCCCATCGTCAAAGCCCACATATCCCGGGGGAGAACCGATCATCTTTGATACGGAATGGCTCTCCATATATTCTGACATATCTACACGGATCATGGCGTCCTCTGAACCAAACATGGCCTCTGCAAGTGCCTTGCTAAGCTCCGTCTTTCCCACGCCGGTAGGTCCGAGAAACAGGAAAGAACCGATAGGACGGTTGGGGTCCTTCAGTCCCACACGGCCTCTCCGCATGGCTCTTGCCACAGCAGACACAGCCTCCTCCTGGCCGATCACGCGCTTATGCAAAATGCTCTCCAGTTTCAAAAGCCTCTCGCTCTCTTTCTCCGCAAGCTTCTGCACCGGGATCTTCGTCCACATGGCCACCACATCAGCAATCTGTGTCTCGCCGATGGCACAGACCGCTTCCGCATCCCGCTTCCGGGTACGCTGCTTCTGCCTTTCATATTTCCTGATTAGTTCATCCTGCTCGCGCTTGATCTCCTGCACCTTGGAGAACGCTTCCATGCGGATGGCATTCTCCATCTGCTGATCCATCTGTCTGATCTGTTCCAAAAGTTCTTTGTCCTTCTGTGTACCGTCACTACTCTTCAGTCTGGCGCTTGCAGCCGCTTCATCAATAAGATCTATGGCCTTATCCGGCAGATTCCGGTCATTGATATAGCGGTTGGATAAACGAACTGCGGCTTCTACCGCCTCAGGCAGAATCTGTACCTTGTGATGCTCCTCATATCTGTTTTTGATACCGTTTAAGATGCGGATAGCCTCCTCTTCCGTAGGCTCTTCCACGCTTACCGGTTGGAAACGGCGCTCCAGCGCTGCGTCCTTCTCAATATGCTTGCGGTACTCCGCAATGGTGGTGGCACCGATCAGCTGAATCTCTCCTCTGGCCAGGGAGGGCTTTAAAATATTGGAGGCGTCAATGGCGCCTTCTGCGCCGCCTGCCCCGATAAGGGTATGCAATTCATCCAAAAACAGAATTACATTGCCATCTTCGGTCACCTCTTTCACTACTTTCTTAATTCTCTCTTCAAATTCACCGCGATACTTACTGCCGGCCACCATACCGGACAGATCCAGTGTAAGAACGCGCTTCTGTCTCACCGTAAAAGGCACCTGACCGGATACGATGCGCATTGCCAACCCTTCAACCACCGCAGTCTTGCCAACGCCGGGTTCCCCGATCAGGCAAGGATTATTCTTGGTTCTGCGACTCAGGATCTGTATCACCCGTTGAATCTCATTTTCTCTGCCAATAACCGGATCCAGCCTTCCTTCCGCCGCCAAAGCAGTCAGATCTCTGCTATACTGCTCCAAAGTAGATGTCTTGGACTTATTTCCATTCCGGCGTCCCAAATCTTCTTTATATAAGTTACTGTCCTGCCCCATGGCGCTCAGCACTTCCGCATAAATCTTAGCCGGAGCCGCATTCAATGTGTTAAGCAGTCTGACTGCCACATTCTCTCCTTCTTTGATCAAAGCCATTAAAATATGCTCCGTACCGGTCTCTTTCTGATTGAATCGCTTTGCCTGACGGTGCGCCTCCTCCAAAACTTTCTTCGCCCGTGGAGAATACCCCTCTCTCTCCTTCACCGCCACACCATTATCAAACGCGATCAGGCTCCGGATCAGTTCCATCACGGCATCTAATGTGACACCGTTTGCTTCCAGCACTCTGGCGGCCACACCGTTCTGCTCTTTGAGTAACCCCGCCAATAAATGTTCCGTTCCCACATATCCCTGCTGCAGCTGACGGGCACATTTCTGCGCACAGGCAAGGGCCATTCTGGCATTATCTGTAAAATCTGACTGCATTATTCCAGTCCTCCATAATATTCATATATTTCGTCAATCAAAGCATGAATCTCATCTTTGGTAACATTTTTACAACTACATTTGGCAAGGATCACCAACAGGTCTTTCCTCAATTCTTGCAGAGTACGCAGCTTATCAATGTCAATTGCGATCACTGCACCCTTTCTTCTGTCTACCTTTACGAAACCTTCCTGCTTCAGCACCGTGTACGCTTTATTCACCGTGTGCATATTGATCCCGATGGAGTCTGCCAACTGACGTACACTGGGCAGGGAATCTCCCTCATGAAATCTGGAAGTCGCAATCCCCAGAATGATTTGATTCCTCAGCTGCAGATACAGAGCTTCATCACTGTTAAAATCTATCTCTATAATCACATCTGCACCTCCTTTGTATCTGTTATACACATCTTATAACAGCAAGGGCGTCTTGTCAATAGAATAGGTGCAAAAAGGGAAACCGCTATTGCAGTCTCCCTCCCTATCGCACTATTTATTCACTTTATTTCTCATCGCCGTCCCAGTTCAGGAATTCAAATTCGAATTCATCATCATCGATGAAATTTCTCTTTTTCACATTCTGGGCAGGGGCCTTTGCTGTAGTCGGAGCTGATGCTGCAGGTCTCTGCTGTCCGGGAGCCGATGCTGCGCCGGGCTGAGGTGCCCCGGCAGGACGAGGATTCTGTATAGGTCTTCCCTGTACGCCTGCTGCAGGTCTTGCCTGTGAAGGCGCTGCTCCCCTTCCCTGTACAGAGCCGGAGGGATTCACTCCGTTCTGAGGTCTGGACTGTCCCGGACGTCCTTGAGGATTAGCCGGTCTTACTGCACCGGTGGCGCTTCTGCCTGCAGGATTCTGGGATACCAGTCTGCTGCCCGGTGTGCCCTGTGCCGGCTTCACACCTGCAGGATGACCTTCGGGCTGTCTGGATACCTTGGTTCCGTCTGCGCCAACCGTCTGCATCACTTTTCTGCCGGCGGGTGCAGGTGCTCTGGGATCCTTTTCCTTCAAGGCATTGCGCTCACGGATCGTTTCCTTTTCCACTGCTGTAAAATATGCATCATCTGTAATATCTCTTATCTTGAAGTACAGAAGCGCTGCCAAAACCACTGCCGCAATCAGCAGGATCACAAGGATCACAATAATGATCTTCTGTGTCTTAACCGCACTCTTTGCTTCGATCAGGTCAGAAACATTGGCTTTCTGCTCATCAAAGAGCTTAACAATATCCCATTTCTCGCCTTTGGTATAATCAAGAAGATACCATACGCCGTCATCGCCCTCTTCCGTATCATAAATCTTGGGTTCTTCCGGTTCGGGAGTATCCACAACAGGATCGGAAGGAGTGTCTACATCCTCGGGAGGAGTGGCGGGCTTCGCAGGAACCAACTGTCCCGAAAGAGTCACGTAACCGGCGCTGATGAAACCTTCTACCACATTGCCGTTATCACCGTAGAACATGACCAGATACCACTGATTACCATCTTTTCCGGTAGCATAGCCCTTGACAGTTACATCTTTGCCACTGTTTACTCTGGTGATAATATTGCTGTCATCTGTTGTGGAGGCATCTGCCCTGACGCGGATCGCAGAAGAGCTGCCGCTCACCTTTCCGCCCACAGGTTCAACATCTGTAACCTCTACCGTGGGATTCAGAGTAGGAGCAACTGTAGGAGTATCTGTAGTGGACGAAATCTTTTCCATCAGATTACCGCGAATGTATCCACTTATGCCATTGCCGCTAATCTGATACCATACATAACCATCTCCGCCCTGTACTTCGCTGTTGATGGTAAATACCTCTCCGTTCTTTGCACTGCCCACTTTATCGCTGGCAGTACTTGCCTCTTTACGGATATTGACAGAATCTTTAATTACCTTCGCCTGTCCTGCAGCATTGCTGATAAAAGATGTTCCGTCACAGAACAGAATCATCATAACTGCCAGCACAAGTGCAAGCATACCGCTGAATATCCATGTTTTGTTACAACCCTTACCTGTCGTCCTCATATGTTCCTCCAATCTCGTCTTCTGACGGTTCTTTCTATACCCCATTAATTCTACTGCCAAATCGTTACATCAGGCCTCATCGATCGCCTTGCCGATGTCATGTCGCATGTACTTATTATCGAATTCCACCCACTCCGTAGCCGCATAGGCGTTAGCTCTGGCTTCCTTCAGATCTTTTCCCTTCGCAGTCACTCCCAGTACACGTCCACCATTAGTCACGATACCCTGTTCTGTCTGCTTCGTCCCTGCGTGGAAACAGTAGTAACCTTCTTCTTTCTCAAATCTTTCAAGGCCTTTTATCACAAAGCCTTTCTCATAAGACACCGGATAACCGTCGCTGGCGAGTACCACGCACACTGCCGCGTTGTCCTCAAATTCCAGCTCAACCTGATCCAGAGTGCCGTCTACACAGGCTTCCATAACATCAATAATATCATTCTTCATTCTGGGCAGTACCACCTGAGCCTCAGGATCGCCGAATCTCGCATTGTACTCCAGCACTCTGGGACCGTTTGGCGTCAACATCAGTCCGAAGAATATGATTCCCTTAAAAGGCCTTCCCTCAACTGCCATGGCATCCACCGTAGCCTGATAGATATACTTCTTACAGAACGCGTCCACTTCCTCCGTATAAAAAGGACTGGGTGAGAAAGTTCCCATACCGCCTGTATTTAATCCCTGATCTCCGTCCTTGGCACGCTTGTGATCCTGGGCAGAGGTCATGATCCGGATAGTCTTTCCATCCACAAAAGAGAGTACGCTCACTTCTCTTCCCGTCATAAATTCCTCAACCACCATGCGGTTGCCGGCACTTCCGAACTTCTTGTCAAGCATAATGGAGGCAACGCCCTCTTTGGCTTCCTCAAGAGTATTGCAGATCAATACACCTTTTCCCAGTGCAAGGCCGTCTGCTTTCAGCACGATAGGCATCGGCGCCTTCTCCAAATAGGCAAGAGCAGCCTCAGCATCATCAAAGTTCTCGTATGCGGCTGTAGGAATCTGATATTTTTTCATCAGATCCTTGGAAAATGCTTTGCTTCCTTCCAGGATCGCTGCATTCTTTCTGGGACCGAATACCTTGATCCCTTCAGCCTCAAGCACATCTACCAGGCCGCCAACCAGAGGGTCATCCATTCCCACAATGGTGAAATCAATCTCTTTCTCTCTGGCAAATGCTGCCAGTTTCTCAAATTCCATGGCACCGATGGGAACACACTCCGCAATCTGACCGATGCCCGCGTTACCGGGAGCACAGTAGATCTTCTCCACTCTGGGGCTCCTTGCCACACTGGTGGCGATTGCATGCTCTCTGCCGCCACTTCCTACAATCAATACCTTCATATATTTATGTACCAGCCTTTCTTGTAAAGCTAATTATTTTGTCCTCTTACCACCTTACCGTTCTCTACCCGGATGCGGCCGTTGGCAATATCGTCAATCGCCTGAGGAAGGAGAAGCCATTCCGCCTGCTCCATCACTCTCTTCTGCAAAACTTCCGGTGTATCGCCGTCACAGACTGCCACCGGCTTCTGAGCAATGATAGGGCCTTCATCCATGCCCTCGTTGACAAAGTGGACGGTAGCACCTGTCACCTTCACACCGCGCTCCAGCGCTTTCTCGTGAACCTTCAGACCGTAATAGCCCACTCCACAAAACGAAGGAATCAGAGAAGGGTGGATATTGATGATACGGTTACTGTACTTATGTACCATTTCTTCCGGAATTTTCACAAGAAAACCTGCCAGTACGATCAGATCCGGATTCAGTTCCTCTATCCGGCGTAAAAATGCATCATTAAACGCTTCTCTGTTCTCATAATCCTTTGGAGATATGCTATATGCAGGAATCCCTGCATTTCTTGCTCTCTCCAAACTTTTGACAGTCTTGTTGTTGCTGATCACGCCGGTGATCTCTGTATTGGTAATCTTTCCGGCAGCCACCGCATCAATGATAGCCTGCAGATTGGTTCCGCCGCCGGACACCAGAACGACCGCTCTTAACATAAGGTTACTCCCTTTTCTCCGGCCTCACAGTTACCTACGATATAAGCGTCCTCACCTGCTGCCGCGATTGCCTTAAGGGTTGCCTCAACATCCGATTCTGCCACTGCAAGAACCATGCCAAGACCCATGTTGAAAGTGTTATACATCATCTCTTCTGCGATATCACCGGTCTTCTGCATCAGTTTAAAGATTGCAGGAACTTCATAACAGTCCTTTTTCACAACTGCGCGGACACCGTCGGGAAGCATACGGGGAATATTCTCATAGAAACCGCCGCCGGTAATATGGCTGCATCCCTTGATCTTAACGCCCGCATCCTTGATGGACTTCAATGTCTTTACATAAATTTTGGTGGGAGCGATCAGGGCTTCACCCAATGTCTTGCCCAGCTCATCATAATAAGTATCCAGACTCTCTTTGGTCATCTCAAACACTTTTCTCACCAGAGAGAAGCCATTGGAATGCACACCGGAGGAAGCAATGCCGATCAGCACATCACCGGCTTTGATATCTGCGCCGGTGATCAGATCCTTCTGGTCCACCACACCAACTGCAAAGCCTGCCAGATCGTACTCGTCCTCAGGCATCAGTCCGGGATGCTCCGCAGTCTCACCGCCGATCAGTGCAGCACCGGACTGCTTACAACCCTCAGCCACACCGGAAACGATGGTTGCGATTTTCTCGGGATAGTTCTTGCCGCATGCAATATAGTCCAGAAAAAACAAAGGCTCACCACCCGCGCATGCCACATCATTTACGCACATAGCCACACAGTCAATACCGATGGTATCATGCTTGTTCATCAGGAATGCCAGCTTCACCTTGGTGCCGCATCCGTCAGTGCCGGACAACAGCACCGGATTCTCCATATCCTTGATAGCATTCATGGAAAATGCGCCCGAAAATCCGCCAAGACCGCCAAGCACTTCAGGTCTCATGGTCTCCTTCACATGTTTCTTCATCAGTTCCACTGATTTATAACCGGCTTCAATATCAACTCCAGCTTTCTTATAATCCATTTTAACAATCTCCTCTTGTTGTATTATGTAATAAGCACCTTCAGCCTGTCGGCATGATAAGCTGCTTCTTATTTCTTCATGCCTTCCGCATAAGCTTTGTATCCGATCTCCTGAAGCTTTGCATCCTTTTTCTGCACCTGCTCCTTCAGATTCTGGCTGTACTTCTTCAGCTTCTCCAGAAGTTCCGGATCGGAAGTTGCAAGGATCTTCGCTGCCAAAAGGCCTGCATTGGCTCCTCCGTTGATTGCAACGGTAGCTACAGGGATACCGGAGGGCATCTGTACGATGGAATAGAGAGAATCTCTTCCCCCCAATGAAGTGGTGTGCATGGGAATACCGATGACCGGCATGGGGAAGATCGCTGCACACATACCCGGCAGATGTGCCGCCATGCCTGCTCCTGCGATGATTACCTTAAATCCCTTTTCCTCTGCACCCTTTGCATATTCAAAAAATACATCCGGTTCTCTGTGAGCGCTGATAATGGTCATTTCATAAGAAATCCCCAGCTCCTCCAGAATGTCTGCGGCTTTCGCCATAATGGGCATATCGGAATCACTGCCCATTACAATACCAACCTTTGCCATGTTGTTCTCCCTTCTGTATACATAGTTTACCTATTATCCATATATCTCTAGTTTACTAAACTTATCCAAGATGTGCAACATATTTTTTTGCCTGATGACAATATTCCGCGCGTTCTTTCTCCGGCACTCCGTGCTTCTCCAACGCCATACGGAATGCCTCCATTTTTCTGCTCAGATAAGCCTTGTCCGGCACAAATAACCACTTCTCTGTTCCCCCAGACGCATCCGCTTCCGTGCTGTCGTCTTCAACCTGTAAGGGTAAAAAATCATAAAGGATGCTACTACTGTTTAAACAGACCGCATCCGCTTCTCCCACTAATTCCTTTACATACTGTTCAGCAGCAACATCAGCGTAATCAAACGCAAACCAGTAGAATATCCTGCTTATACTCTCAACCTCCGGAAGTTCGCATTTCTCCTGCCATGCACAAACATAGGCAGAATACACCTCAAGGAACAGTTCCAGCCGGATTACCACCTCCGAAAGACACCCTGTCCGGACAAACAGTTCCACACTCTGCAGTTCCCGATAAAGACCTGTAAACAGTCTCCCATGATCCTCCGGAAATCTCGCGGTGTCAATCTGATTTCCGCATGCCATCCCGCCTAAACCGGAATCCGTCACATCTTCACCTGATAATAATCCGTACAGATATCCGGCCACAGATTTAAAATAATACGACGCATCTGCGGGCAGATCCGCCTCTTCTATCCCGGTCACCGCCTCTGCCAGCTCCCTTATCCGGTTTAAAGACAATTCATATCGTTCCAATAAAATATCCTTTTCCATGGCGCTCACTCTCTTTCTTCATGATCTCACCGGCACTGTCCGCACTTACATCGCTGCGTACAAAAGTACTCCCATGATCAAAAGCGTCAGCCCGTTCAAAACAATCGCCAGCAACGGAAAAATCCTGAACTTATCTTTCTCCCGGACCGTGGTGATGCCAATCACCAACCCTGTCAAAGAAAAAACGGTAGCAAGCAAACCGGTAAATCCGTAACCTGCCGGCACCTCGCCGCCTTTGCTGTACGACAGCACGATTACCGTTATCAGGCTTGCCATACTGACAGCACCCAGGATCATTCCCATGATCGCCTTATAGGAATGTCTTCTGTTGGTAAACATAAAACCTTTTTTAATTGCCATGCTCCTCTTTCCTTTCAACAGATACGGGCACCTTCCCAAATACTGAGGAAAGATGCCCTTTTGTATTCTTATTCAATCTGACCTATGCCCCGTAAA
>JAZNMF010000046.1:0-8894 GCA_045579545.1 Acetatifactor sp.
TGATAGATTACTACGTCGAAAGACGAAGTTTAATGTTAAGTTGATTGAACCGCCGTGTACCGAACGGTACGCACGGTGGTGTGAGAGGTCGGGGATTTTATCTAAAATCCCCTCCTACTCGATTCTGGTTGATACTTTACAGTGTGCCGTCCATATCGGTGAAAAGTAAATTGCCGCGTGCTTTTTTCAGGTTATCCAGGATATCCTCGGGAATAAATAATTTGCCGTAGCCTACAGCCAGATCCAGATTCGGCTTGTTTGCTCCGTGGAAATCGCTTCCTCCGCTGATGAGGAGCTGATATTTGTCAGCCAGTCTTCGGATCTGTCGCTCTTCGGCGGGGCTGTGAGTGGTATAGATGGCCTCTATGCCCACAAGTCCTGCCTCCTTGCATTCTGCTATGAGCGTTTCCAGTCTGGCATCACTGAAGTGATACAACAGGGGATGGGCCAAAATGGGGATGCCGCCGGCGTCAAGAACCAGTCTGATGGCCTGAACGGGTGTTACCTTTTCTCTGGGCACGTAGTAAGGGCAGTGATCTCCTACATAGCGGTCAAATGCCTCCTGCATGCTTTTGATGTATCCATGTTCCAGAAGATATCTGGCATAATGCGCTCTTGTGATCACACTGTCAGGAAAGGCTTCGGTCAGCTTCTCAAATGTGATATCGAATCCGGCTTCCTGTAAGCGGGCACACATTTTGTGGTTGCGGGCAGTCCGGGAATCCACAAACTCCTTCAGCTTTTCACGAAAATGGCTGTTATGATGGTCAATATAAAGTCCGACGATATGGATGTCTGTTCCGTGATATTCCGTGGAAAATTCAATCCCCGGGATTACCTCCGGCACGTCTGTATGCCCTTGCTTTCTGAGCTCTTTTGCATGGTTAATTGCTTCGTCCAGCCCGTCTACGGAGTCGTGATCCGTCAGCGCAAAGGCGGCCAGTCCCTTTTGGAGGGCATAGTCTACCAGCCCGGCAGGAGAATAAGTTCCGTCTGAACAATTTGAGTGAACATGCAGATCTATCATTTTCATGACCGTTTTCCCCTTTTATTAGTAATGATATTCCAATAAACAGCCCGAACGGTTGATCCGTCCGGGCATTGTTTGTCTGAGACAAAAGTCAGTTTAATCTTCGTCGGTCTTATTGGCAGTAAAAATAGTACGTTTTCTGGCCATTTCATCGCTGGCAAGATACTCATCATAAGTGGTAATCTTGTCGATCATGGTGCCGTTTGGCAAAATCTCCATAATGCGGTTGGCAGTAGTCTGTACAAACTGGTGGTCATGGCAGGAGAACAGTGCAACGCCGGGGAATTTGATCACGCCGTTGTTCAGGGCGGTGATGGATTCCATATCCAGATGATTGGTAGGCTCGTCAAAGATCAGGCAGTTTGCACCGCTGATCATCATCTTGGACAACAGGCAGCGGACCTTCTCGCCACCGGAAAGAACCTTTACCTTCTTTACGCCGTCTTCGCCGGCAAAGAGCATACGTCCCAGGAAACCTCTTACATAGGTTACGTCCTTGATGGGAGAGTAGCCGGTGAGCCAGTCTACGATGGTCAGGTCGTTGTCAAACTCTTCGGTGTTATCCTTGGGGAAATATGCCTGAGAGGTAGTTACACCCCACTTGTAGCTTCCCTCGTCGGGTTCCATCTCGCCTGCAAGGATCTGGAACAGTGTGGTTTTGGCAAGCTCGTTGCCGCCCACAAATGCCACCTTGTCTTCGTGATTCAGGATAAAGCTGATGTCATCCAGAACCTTTTCGCCGTTGATGGTCTTGGAAAGGTGCTCTACACTTAAGACCTCGTTACCGATCTCGCGGTCGGGACGGAAATCAATATAAGGATACTTTCTGCTGGAGGGTTTGATTTCATCCAACTCAATTTTTTCCAGAGCACGCTTTCTGGAGGTAGCCTGTTTGGACTTGGAAGCGTTGGCGGAGAAGCGGGAGATGAATTCCTGCAGTTCCTTAATTTTCTCCTCTTTCTTCTTGTTGGCCTCCTTCATCTGCTTGATCAGAAGCTGGCTGGACTCGTACCAGAAATCGTAGTTTCCGGCGTACAGCTGGATCTTGCCGTAGTCGATGTCGGCCGTGTGTGTACATACTTTATTCAGGAAATAACGGTCGTGGGATACTACGATCACAGTATTGTCAAAATTGATCAGGAATTCCTCCAACCATGCGATGGCATCCAGATCCAAATGGTTGGTAGGCTCGTCCAGAAGCAGGATGTCCGGATTGCCGAACAGTGCTTTGGCAAGCAGCACCTTTACCTTCAGGTTGCCGTCAAGATCTTTCATGAGAGAGTAATGGTAGTCGGTGTCGATTCCCAGACCATTTAAGAGCATGGCAGCGTTGGACTCTGCTTCCCAACCGTCCATCTCGGCGAATTCGGCTTCCAGCTCACTGGCGCGGATACCATCTTCGTCGGTAAAGTCTTCTTTGGCATAGATTTCGTCCTTCTCTTTCATAATCTGATAGAGACGCTCGTTGCCCATGATAACGGTGTCCATAACAGGAAATTCGTCATATTTAAAATGGTCCTGTTCCAGAACGGACAGACGCTGGCCGGGAGTGATGGTCACATCTCCCTTGGTGGTCTCCAGTGTGCCGGAGAGGATCTTTAAGAAGGTGGACTTGCCGGCGCCGTTGGCACCGATCAGACCGTAGCAGTTTCCTTCCGTAAACTTGATATTTACGTCTTCAAATAATGCTTTCTTGCCGATTCGCAGGGTAACATTGTTAGCACTGATCATGTTTCATAACCTTTCTTCTATTCTTTTATTTGTCCGCCTGTGATTGCAGGGCGGCATTTGCTGTTTCCTTGGGCATAAATACCCACTATTTCTCAGTGTACGCGATATCAGGGGATTTGGCAAGTGGTGAAATAAGAAAAAGCAAAAAAAGTGTGGTGGATAAAGAGATGGAAGCGGTATATTGTCTTAAAAACAGGTATGTGTTATGATAAAAAAAGAAAGTACATGGTGGAAAGGATTTGACGGGTGTACATATGAATGCTGAAAGTATGATGATTCTGGGACAGATTCTGGGATTCGTGGCAGTAGTCCTTGGTTTTGTGTCCTATCAGGTTAAAACAGCCGGGAAACTATTGGTGATCCATACTGTTACCTGCCTGGTTTTTACCCTGCATTATTTTCTGTTGGGAGCTACGCCTGCGGGGGTGCTGAATCTTGTGGGAACGGTCCGCAACATAGTATACAGATATAAGGGCGGGAACCGGTATGCTGACAAGTATGCCCCCTGCGTATTTGCAGTGATTATGCTGATCCTGGGTGTTCTGTCCTGGGAAGGGGTTCATTCTGTGCTGGTGGTGGCCGGTCTTGTAATCAATACCGTTTGTATGTCCTTTAAGGATCCCCAGAATATCCGGAAAAGTATACTGGTTACCTCCCCCATGGTATTGGCATACGATGCGTTTGAACTGTCTGTGGGCGGTATGATCTATGAGTCAGTGGTGATCGTCTCGTCCGTGATAGGAATCTTCCGATATCGCAGGCGGGAAGCTTAGGTTGTGAAAATGCCTGCCCAAAAGGTGATTGATTTTGTACGGCGATGTACAATGAAATATATTTTTAAGAAAAAGGAGTAATGACATGCAAAACAAATTAAACTACAGGCGTACCTTTTTTATCGGTCTGGCGTTTTTGAGCATCAGCGCTTTCTGGCAGATGTACGACAACATCATTCCGCTGATACTACAGAACACCTTTGGTCTGAAGGAGACTGTGACAGGAACCGTTATGGCTGCTGATAATGTGTTGGCTATTTTTCTGCTTCCCATTTTTGGCACATTGTCTGACAAGGTGAATACCCGGCTGGGAAAGCGCATGCCTTTCATTGTGTGCGGTACCCTGCTGGCAGTGATCTTCATGATGATGCTTCCTTTTGCTGACAGAGGCAGTAATTTCATTTGGTTTGTCATTGCATTGTTTGCCACACTGTTGTCCATGGGACTGTACCGGTCGCCTGCCGTGGCATTGATGCCGGATCTGACTCCCAACAGACTGCGGAGCAAAGCAAATGCCGTAATCAATCTTATGGGTGCTGTAGGCGGTGTCTATACGCTGATAATGATCAAGGTTCTTGTGGGCAAAGGTGACACTCCTGATTATATGCCATTGTTTATCAGTGTTGCTGCATTGATGACCATTGCGGTGGGGATTTTGATGATCACGATCCGCGAGAATGCCCTGAAAAAGAAGCTTGCCGCTGAACTTACCGCAGGAAATGAGGAGAATAAGGAGGTACAGACGCAGGGCAGCGAAGCAGGACAGAAGACAGTACTTCCGGCGGAAGTAAAGCGCAGTATGTGCTTTATGCTTGCCTCCATCTTCTTTTGGTTTACCGCATATAACGCAGTGACCACTGCCTTTTCCCGCTATACAAAAGTGGTCTGGAAATTGGAGGGCGGCGGCTTTGCCGACTGTCTGATGGTCGCTACCGTAGCTGCCATTGTGAGTTATATTCCTATCGGCTTGATTGCAAGTAAGATCGGACGCAAGAAAACCATCATGGGCGGCGTGCTTCTGATGGCGGCATGTTACGGGGCCGCAATTCTTGCAAACGAGTACCATCCGCTGATCAACATTGCGTTTGCCCTGATCGGTGTGGCCTGGGCAGCGATCAATGTAAACTCCTACCCGATGATCGTAGCAATGAGCAAGGGTTGTGATATCGGTAAGTTTACCGGCACCTATTATACTTTTTCCATGGCTGCCCAGATCTTTACTCCCATACTTTCAGGAGCCTTACTGGAAAATATATCTTACCGCACGCTGTTCCCCTATGCGCTGGTATTCTCTTTGCTGGCATTTCTGACCATGACCCAGGTAAAACACGGCGATGTGAAGCCGCAGAAGAAGGAAAGTGTGCTGGAGCATTTTGACGTGGAAGACTGAGAAAAAGGGATGAAATAAAATGACTACAGTGATCACGATTATAGTAAGTATTATGGTTTTTGCGGCGGTGCTTTATCTTCTGATGATCATGCCCAGGATGCTTCATAGGCCGCCCAGGAAACCGTTTGAAGGGGTTTTATATGCCCATAGGGGGTTGCATGACAATGCTTCCCATGCGCCGGAGAATTCCATGGCTGCCTTCCGAAAAGCGGTAGAAGGCGGCTACGGTATTGAATTTGATGTACAGTTAAGCAAGGATAAGATCCCCGTAGTGTTTCATGATTACACCTTGAAGCGTGTGTGCGGGGCGGAAGGCAAAGTGTGTGACTACACTTTTGAGGAACTCCGACAGTTCCGTCTGTATAACTCCGGAGAGCAGATCCCGCGCTTTGAGGATGTTCTTGCGCTGGTGGGAGGCAGAGTGCCGCTGATCATAGAATACAAGATAGAAGCTACTGACACCTCCGTGTGCCGCATCGCAGATCAGATTCTGCAGGATTATCGGGGACCATACTGCATCGAATCCTTTAATCCGCTGGGTGTTTTCTGGTATCGAAAGAATCGTCCCGAGGTGATGAGAGGACAGCTTTCGGATGCCTTTTTCTCCAACGGAGAGTACAGGGGTTTACTGTATCTGTTGCTTCAGAATCTGCTTTTTAATTTTCTGGCAAAACCGGATTTTGTGGCATATAATCACAAAGAGGCAGGAAGACTGTCAAGGCGTCTGTGTCAAAGACTTTATGGCAACACGGCGGTGGCATGGACGATCAAAAGCCAGGAAGAACTTGATCGGGCCAAGGCACACTTCGATCTTTTTATTTTTGATAGTTTTATACCGGATAATTCAAGAGAGACGGATTAAAACAACTATACAAAAAAGCGGAACGTCAGCACCTATTTTTGGTGAAACTGACTAAAATTAAAAATATGATAAAAAATTATCAAATTCCGCTTGCCATTCTTATCCGAGATTGGTAAAATATATGCATGACAATGCAGTTTTTCTGCGCGGAGCAGAGAAATGGGCATTCTTTTGTGTGGGTAGACTTAAAATGTACATGCCGTATTTTAAGTCGCATTTACATTTTTGTCATGAACAAATAAAAAGGAGACAAAAAGCATGAGAAAATGGGTTTACAAATTCAAAGAAGGCAGCGCAGATATGAGAAATCTGCTGGGTGGTAAAGGTGCCAACCTTGCTGAAATGACCAACCTGGGACTGCCTATCCCTCAGGGCTTCACCGTAACCACTGAGGCTTGTACTGATTATTATGATAACGGAAAGCAGATTTCCGACGAGATCCAGAAGCAGATTTTTGACAATCTGGCTGATCTGGAAGCACTTATGGGCAAGAAATTCGGTGATACCGAAGATCCCCTGCTCGTATCTGTTCGTTCCGGCGCAAGAGCATCCATGCCCGGTATGATGGATACCACCCTGATCCTGGGGCTGTACGACGTGGCTGTTGAAGGGTTTGCAAAGAAGACCGGCAACCCCAGATTCGCATACGATTCCTATCGTCGTTTCATCCAGATGTACTCTGACGTAGTTATGGAAGTTCCCAAGTCTTTCTTTGAGAAGATCATCGACGAGATGAAAGAAGAGAAGGGCGTTCACTATGATACCGAGCTGACCGCTGACGATCTGAAGGCACTGGCTGAGAAGTTCAAAGCTGTTTACAAAGAGGCTATGAACGGCGAAGAGTTCCCTCAGGATCCCAGAGAGCAGCTGATGGGTGCTGTTAAGGCAGTATTCCGTTCTTGGGACAACCCTCGTGCTATCGTTTACAGACGTATGAACGATATCCCCGGCGACTGGGGTACCGCTGTTAACGTACAGTGCATGGTATTCGGTAACAAGGGCGAGACCTCCGGTACCGGTGTTGCATTTACCCGTAACCCTTCCACCGGTGAAAAGGGCATCTACGGTGAGTACCTGATCAACGCTCAGGGTGAAGACGTTGTTGCAGGTGTTCGTACACCTCAGCCTATCTCCAAGCTGGCAGAAGATCTGCCTGAGTGCTACAAGGAGTTCATGGCTATCGCTAACAAACTGGAAGAGCACTATCGCGACATGCAGGATATGGAGTTCACCATCGAAGAAGGTAAGCTGTACTTCCTGCAGACCAGAAATGGTAAGAGAACTGCTCCCGCAGCGATCAATATTGCATGTGATCTGGTTGATGAAGGCAAGATCACTCCCGAAGAAGCAGTTCTTCGTATTGAAGCGAAGTCTCTTGACCAGCTGTTACATCCTACCTTTGACGCAGCTGCTCTGAAGGCTGGCGAAGTAATCGGTTCTGCACTTCCTGCATCTCCCGGTGCTGCAGCAGGTAAGGTTTACTTTACTGCTGATGACGCTAAGGCAGCAGGCAAGGGCGGCAGAGGCGAAAGAGTTATTCTGGTTCGTCTTGAGACCTCTCCCGAGGATATCGAAGGTATGCATGCAGCTGAAGGTATCCTGACTGTTCGTGGCGGTATGACCTCTCACGCGGCAGTAGTTGCACGTGGTATGGGTACTTGCTGTGTATCCGGCTGCGGCGAGATCAAGATTGATGAAGAAGCAAAGGTATTCTCTCTTGGCGGATATGAGTTCCACGAGGGTGACTACATTACCTTAGATGGTACTACCGGTAAGATCTACAAGGGCGACATCAAGACTGTTGAAGCTTCTGTAGGCGGTAACTTCGGACGTATCATGGGCTGGGCTGACCAGTTCAGAACCCTGAAGGTTCGTACCAACGCAGATACTCCTGCTGATACAGCTAACGCTGTTAAGCTGGGCGCTGAAGGTATCGGTCTGTGCCGTACCGAGCATATGTTCTTCGGTGAGGACAGAATTCCTAAGTTCAGAAGAATGATCCTGTCTGATTCCGTAGAAGCAAGAGAAGAAGCTCTGAAGGCTATCGGTGAGTTCCAGAAGGCAGACTTTAAGGCTATGTACGAGGTTCTCGAGGGCAAGCCTATGACCGTTCGTTATCTGGATCCCCCTCTCCACGAGTTCGTTCCTACTGAGGAAGAGGACATCAAGGCACTGGCTGACGATATGGGAATCACTGTTGCTGAAGTTAAGGCTAAATGCGACGCTCTTCACGAGTTCAACCCTATGATGGGTCACAGAGGATGCCGTCTTGCAGTTACCTATCCTGAAATTGCAAGAATGCAGACCAGAGCCGTTATGGAAGCAGCTATCGAAGTGAAGAATGAGAAGGGCTACGACATCGTTCCCGAGATCATGATCCCTCTGGTAGGCGAGAAGAAAGAGCTGAAGTACGTTAAGGATGTTGTAGTAGAAGTTGCTGAAGCTGTTAAGGCTGAGAAGAATTCCGATATCCAGTACCACATCGGTACCATGATCGAGATCCCTCGTGCAGCTCTGACCGCAGACGCTATTGCTGAAGAAGCTGAGTTCTTCTCCTTCGGTACCAACGACTTGACCCAGATGACCTTCGGTTTCTCCCGTGATGATGCCGGTAAGTTCTTAGATTCTTACTATCAGGCTAAGATCTACGAGTCCGATCCCTTCGCAAGACTGGATCAGACCGGTGTTGGCCAGTTAGTACAGATGGCAGCAGAGAAAGGCCGCAAGGCTCGTCCTGACATCAAGCTTGGTATCTGTGGTGAGCACGGCGGAGATCCTTCTTCCGTTGAGTTCTGCCATAAGGTAGGCCTGAACTATGTATCCTGCTCACCTTTCCGTGTGCCCATCGCACGTCTGGCAGCAGCACAGGCAGCCCTGAATAACAAATAATAATTGTTGATATAGCAAAATATTTGTCCCCTCGGAGAGATCCGAGGGGATTTTTAGTTGTAAGGCAATCTTTTAAGAGAGTTATAGGACAAAACGTGTTGATGAAAACCGCTGGAACCCCAGTATTTATAAGGGTTCCAGCGGTTTAATCTTTTTTTAACCAACTTTGAGGATGGACAAAAAGTGTTGATAAAATATCCTGAACCCCTTGTAAATACT
>JAZNMF010000047.1:0-4552 GCA_045579545.1 Acetatifactor sp.
TCGCACCTCATCAGAAGCATCACCCTTACAATGTGCCGTATATTCCTCATCCCAGATCGCAAACAAGCGTTCACGGCAAGCCAACACATTATCGTTCATGATGTCCACGCCATACAGACTTCCGATGGCTACGATTGCTTGTTTCTCATAGTCACGATTGCTCTTCTTGTATTTTCTTCGGAGTTCAGCGAGTTTACGCTTTAGAATAGCAGAAAGAAAGTTCCCGTCACCACATGCCGGCTCAAGGAATCGGGAATCAGGACGAAGACACTCATTGGCCACGAGGTCAAGCATCGCATTCACCTCACGCTCTGCCGTGAAGACCTCGCCCCTTTCAGAAACCCTCTCTTTAGATTTGATCTGAGACTTATGCTCCTCATTAACCGCCATAGGCAGCCCAAATGATCTGCGGACAGGGCTACTCCGCGGTTTACTTCCGTTTCAACAAGACATAAAAAAAGCGTGAAGCCCTGCACTGTTGCTCGCTTCACGGTTAGAGGCTGTAGGAAATGCCTTGCAAGTCGAAGACGAGCAACGCAAAACCCCACGCCGGATATGTATACACAACCTCCGCACCATACCACCATTTGGTACGACACAACATGACGCACCTATGGCTATACAACAACAGAGGCATGTAAATAACACACCTTTGTGGCATTCACGTTGCTTTGTTTCTGACTTGCGATTTGAAATTTTCCTACGATTCCTAACCGTCAAAACCAAAGCGTAGTAAACGCCTTTCATTATGTCTTGTCCCACCCTCCCGGTCTCCTCCAGCGAGATAGACCACTCGGCGTAGGACTACGCAAATATAGTTAAATTTAGTTTCAGTCGTATTTTAATGAATGAAAAAGTCAACAAATCACTATATTTGCTAACAGGTACTACATTGAATACTTAAATAACGACAATTATGGGGTTAAGTTCTAACACGCTTTGGCATCAAACAAAAAAAGGGTTTTTGGAGAAAATCCTAAAAGAAAAAAGGTTTACGTTTTCATACAGCAAAGAAACATTGCCAAACAATGAAGTGGCAGCTTTCCCAATGATTAGTTTTTGCGATTTACCTTTTTCTGAATTTACGGATTATATCACTAAATATGGTGGCTATTCCATAGGAATGTCTAAAGCTTGGGGTATGATAAATGGATTTAATTCAGTGTGGTATTGTAACTATTTATCTACTGTTATGGCAGATCTTATAGGCTCACAATCCTTCTATGAAACTTCATCTTATATAAAACCAGTAGAGGGAGAATTGATTGTAAGAGGTAAAAAATATAATAACTATCGTTATATGGATGAAAGAGAAGTGAGATTAATACCTCAAACGGGTGACCTACAGGCAAGAAACATTAAGACACATTTGACTGTTGATGAATATGAGACATACAAAAAGCAACATAAGAACTCTTCTCATATACCATTACATATACAATTCGAATGGGATGACATAAAATATATCATCGTCCAAAACAGTGATAATAAAGATGAGTTCAGGGAGCTATTAAAAAAGTTGGGATGCAATAATCCCGACATTCATATCTATGACAGTAAACAGATAAAAGAAGATATAATTGGCATTGGACACAACAGTGTAGCAAAATTCTATCTCCCCGAAAATCATGCAGAATTAATGAAACTATCATTAGAATTGGCACAAAATAAATCATTTACCATAAAAGACTTTATGGGGAAATTAAAAGAGTAAATATCAAACCTGACCACAGTCGCCAACTTAGTCAATCTGACAAACTCTCAACTTATTAAATATGGAATCCTTAACGTACTATCTAAAAAAAAGAATTAATCATAGTATTGCTTCTATGATGATATTAAAAGATGTGTGCTTTGATGCAATATATTTCGATGAATCAAGCTCTGGTGTTATGCTTGAATGTCTTTGCGAACCTATCCCGGGAATCAAAAGATATGGATATCGAATTGACATCCCATATGGAGAGCAACGCCCCGGACATCAAAAACACATGCATATCTATGTAAAGGGGAAGGAACTTTTTGCAATTAATGTGGACGATACAGCACACGATGGATATCACAATGTGCAGATTCCAAACAAAATTATACCTTTCCTGAAAGATAAAGGAATCACAATACCACAAAATAATATTATTGAGTGTCTTACCACGGAAAGACAACATACTCTACTTAATGAGTCTAGATATAGATTGATAGATATAATCATTAGAGTAGAAGAGATTGCCTTTGTTATAACCAACGAATCAATTAATACGACTGATGTTCGTTGTAATTCTCAAATCAGGGATTCTTATTCTCATGTAAATATATTAGCGACTGTAACAGAGATTCAGTTAGAAGGCATACTTGCATACTTGCGGAATACATTTAACGAAGCTGGGCGGGAGTTAGAAGTGATAACAATAAAGAATAGTTACCATATAAAGGAAAATATAAATATTTATGTCGTTTGGTCATAATGGCATTACTATCTTTTTTTTAATATATCAGAATTAATTTTACCCGCAATTGAGCAACTAATAGTCATTAATTCCTAGTGCACCCATAAAAAGCCCTGCAAGACTTCGGCCAGCACAGCTGTCAGAAGACTTGCCCTGATGGGCAGAGCGGTATCAGAAGATTGCCAGCCTGCATCCGCTGCGCTCCTGCATCCAGTCAATCCTCTTCCATCCATAACTCGCTCCGCTCCATTAAACAAACAGCGGTCTGGAGACTTGAGTCTTCCTCCCCCGAGAATTTCGGAGATTCCGCGATTTTGCCAAAGGACAAAATCTCTGCATCTCTTATCGAAATTCTCTCCGCCAGAAGCCACAAGACTCCAGCAGTCTATGCCCCTCTATCCCCACAGGGGAAGAATAATCGCCTTCGCTACCGCAGTGCGGAGTGGACCGTCAGCACTCCGTGGCCCGCTAGATTAACATAATCCATATTGTGTAACAGACTTCCACCGTCATCACTCGCCCCAACAACCTCAAATTAAGAAGGTTATACGTCCGTAGAAACGCCCTGCAAGCGTCAGATTACACAATATGGATTATGTTAACTATCTCCCTTAGTGCCAACAAGTTACGCATCTCTTTTGCCCGCTCAGTCGAGGCGGAGACAGTTGATTCGGTCGCTCAAGGGCGAAGGACCCCTTTCGCCCGTCGCTCCCTCAGCTTCTTTCAGCCCAAGTCGCTACGCGCCCTGCTCCGTGGTCTGAAAGAAGCGCCCGTGCAAACCTCAGTGATTTATTGAGAAACATCAATCGCTTGTAGGGATGTCTGTCCTTCAGCAAACTGTCTCCTTAGCAGCACAGCTGCGGGCCTTCTCCAGTCTTTTATCACTTCCTTCGCGGGCTCAGTCAGTCATAAAAGCCTTCCGTAGGCAAGGTATCGGCTCTGCCGATGAGTTTAATACTGCCCGCTTCTTCCTCTCCAGACTTGAAAGCCTTTCCGCTTTGCTCCAAGTCTTCCAAATCTTCCGAGGGCGGGCAGGGCGAGACTGTGTCTTCCGTGTCAGCCTTCTTCCAGTCGTCTCTTCGTTCCTCCTTGCAGGAGGCTGCCACTCCAGCCACAGACTCGCCTGACACTCGCTTCAGCATTGGGGTATTGGTGGTTCTTAGTGAATGTCTGTGCCTGTGGCGGAAAGACCCTTATCTCCCGTATCAACCTTTGTCCGTCCGCCACCTGCCGCGGGCTACGCCCTTGCCCCCTGTGGCATTTGTGGTCAGTTTCCGCATCTGCCCTGCAGACGCGGAACCCGCCCCCAAACACCACAGGCCAACACACATTCGCCCGCTTGGGCCTCATCACAAGTGCACCCTCATCTCCCGCCCGACGGCAGTGCATCACGGATATATTTATATTGAAAGTGTACGACGGTACTCATGTCATTTTACTGCTCTGCTTCCTATGTGTATAAGACTTACATAATAGATATATACCCTTATATGCTTATCCTTACTGATAGGCTCTGCTCTTTGGAACGGTGTCCGCTAACTGCATCAATGAGGAAGTATCTCATGTGTACCTGGTACTCCTGCAGATCAAGTCCGGATGTGGCTTTATAGTTCTGGATCGTAAATATGGCCTGGCCATTTTCAGTGACCGTGCCGATGTAGTTGCGGAGTTTCCCTCGATGACAACTGTAGCCTGGTGCGGTAAGCTGGATCTTGCCGATAATCCGGAATCGATCTCTGATCTTGTCGCCATTGATCCGGAAGGATATCTGCAGGTCGGTTTCGTTGAGAATTGCTGCAGATAACAGTTCCAGGCACACGACAGGAAAATTCGGTAACGGTTGAGGTTCAGGAACCCTCTCGTCGCCTATACAAGCCAGGCCGTGATAGGCAGACATGAATAGATTATATCCGCAGATGTGACACGAAGGATCTGCCGGAAGTCTTCTGGACTTCACGGACTTTGCCAAGGCATTCCATTCCAGCTGCTCATTGTGATCGAGGTTCTTCCATTCATGGATACCTCTTTGATGGATGGATAGCTGCACCTGCTGGCCAGCGGTACCGGGGAATACTGGATTCGCTTTGGTCTTGAAATAACATTCTCCG
>JAZNMF010000048.1:0-31591 GCA_045579545.1 Acetatifactor sp.
TCATTCCGGTTATACTGAATGTCGATGAGTTCCCTGATCACCTGATCCCTGTCCTTGATCATCCCGGGGCGCAGTGAAACGATCATCCTCATATACTCAATGGGACTGCCCAGTCCGTAAATGCAGGACACGCTGGCCACCACGATCACATCCTTCCTCTCCGCCAGAGATGCGGTGGCTGACAGACGCAGCTTATCGATCTCATCATTGATGGAAGAATCCTTGGCGATATAAGTATCAGAGGAGGGAACATAGGCCTCCGGCTGATAATAATCGTAGTATGATACAAAATACTCCACCGCATTCTCCGGAAAGAACTCCTTGAATTCACCGTAGAGCTGGCCTGCCAGCGTCTTATTGTGAGCTATGATCAAGGTCGGCTTATTCAGCGCCGCAATCACGTTAGCCATGGTAAAGGTCTTGCCGGAGCCGGTAACGCCTAATAAAGTCTGGAATTGATTGCCTTCTTTGAAACCGTCAACCAGCGCTTTGATGGCCTGGGGCTGGTCACCGGTGGGTTTGTATTCTGAATGAAGTTTGAACTTTTTTTGTGCATCTTGCATAAAAAGCACCTCCAATATCTATCGCAAGCAAAATTCGTCTATTAACTCAATATTCATATAAATCTTAAGAAACAAATTGACTGATTGGATACTTTTACAATTTTAAACACTATATTCAATAAAGTTGCTCAGCTTCCTCAATCCTTTTTACTATTTCATCAAAATCCGATTCAATGGGTTGCGTTTTATTAAATATCTCATATTCCCGGTATGCTTTTTCTAACTCCTGCTTAGAATCAACCCTATATCCGACAGATATAATTGTATCCAAATTATAATAATTTGTCGGTGAATTTTATGGTTTCATCTCTTATAATAGCATTAACGGTAACATCACTTTGTTCTGAATGATATAAAACCATTTCCATTTGTTTGGTTATTTCCATACCTACTCCCTTTTCCAATCCAACGACTGCATCTATTATATCAGAATACAAAAAGAAAGTACAGAGCAAATCGAATGTTTGTTCTGTACTTTTCCGATCACTAAACTTAATCGTCAGATCAGCGCTGACCTTCCAGCCAGTCATATACCATATTGCGGATTCTGGTGTGAATGATATTGGCCACATCCCGCGCCAAAACCTGCTGGGCGTAGAAAATGCCGATCTTGTTCTCCACATCGATCATCACATAGGCGCCGGCAGCACCGTCCCAGCCAAACTCTCCGATGGGACTTTTCGCTCCGCTCATTTCTTTTTCTATCAGGGTTCTGACACCGAGACCATAGCCGTATCCTATCTTGTTCACCCTCTTAAAATCTTCCATGCAGACCTCATCCATCCGGTTCTTACGCATCAGATCGATGCTTTCCGCCTGCAGGATCCTTTTGCCGGAGGCAGACACGCCGTAATTACACATGGCCTCCACAAAACGGCCGTAATCCTCCACCGTAGAGACAAGACCGGCTCCGCCGCTCTCATAACAGGGCGTCATAACCGAAAAATTCGTATGTGCTACCGGACGGAGCTCTTTCGTTTCAGGATTGGCTTCATATTGCCGGGTCAGAAACTCCTTAGCCTCCTCTATGGAAAATCCGCTGTGCTCCATCCCTAAAGGATCAAAAAGATTGGCCTTCATGTATTCGCCGAACTTCATGCCGCTGACCACCTCGATCACTCTCGCCAGCACATCATGGCACAGACTGTACTGAAAATGAGTGCCCGGCTCAAAGGACAGGGGGTTCTCTGCAATAGCAGACACGATCTGTGCTGTGGAAGCCTTGGGGTCTGCCTTGATCACACGCTGAATGGAGGGCATATTGACGTTATAGTCAAAGCCTGCCCGCATGGTCAGCAGATGCTCAATTGTAATGGGTACCTCTGCCGGTCTTTCTCCCACATACATATGGGCAAATTCCGGGAGATACCGGGACAGGGGATCCTCCAGCCGCAAAAGCCCCTTTTCCACCAGCTGCATGGCAGCAGTGGCAGTAAGCACCTTGGTTGCAGAGTATAACATGTACCTGTCCTTCTCAGACACCGGCTTCGTTTTCTCCACGTCACTGTAGCCGGCCATATGGCGGAAAACCATTTCATGACCATGATAAATAATACAGTCGCAGCCGGGTATATTTTCCAGTTCGCTCAAACTGTCCAGATATTGTTCCAACTCTTTGAATTCCACAAAAAATCACCTTCCCCATGTGTCATAAGCATCACAGATCCCATCCGCCGAATGCTCCGATTAATATTCTAACACAACCATCTGATGACAGTCAATCTTCCCAACCTGCAGAATCACTTTGTCATTTTCCTGTGTAAAAGGAACCTGAATTCTCTGAGGCGCAAGATAAACATTCTTGATGGTCTTGGGAAGCTTCAGTTCTACGTTAACGTTATATACAGGCACAATATCCTCGATGATCTCCACACCGTTGCCACGCTTTACAGGGACTGCATAAAGCAGGTGATTCACATATCTCTTCTTCTGCTTCTGCTCCATCAGCGTCACGACACCCTGGGCACCCAGATCGGTCTTAAGAGTCTTCTCCTCCCCCAGCAGTCTGTCAAGAGCAAACTGCACGATACGCTTGAGAATGAGAGATCCCTGATCTGCATACTCGGTGAACACCTGCCAGCCAATGTAGATTCCGTCTTTGCCCTCCATTATACCGGGGCCTGCCACTTCCTGAGAATTGGGGGCATGACGGTGAGAGCAGAAATGCTCTGTGGTCCTGTTGAAGTAAGGATTCTCCTGTCTGCCGTGCATCACACCGTCAGTAAGAGCGGTAACCTCTCCCTGGGAATACATGACATAGGCAGAGTCATACAGGCCTTCCATCTCAAACATAGGACGGATGTAATTGGGCTTGTAGACGGATTCTCCCACATAATCAACGCCAAAATCAAAGGCAAATGCATCCTTGTCCAGATAGAGTCCGGACTTACCTGTGGCCAGAATTTTTCCTCCCTGTGCCCTGAAAGTATCCAGCTTTCCCTTGAGTTCTTCATTCACCCGGATCATATCCGGCAGGATAAGCACCTTATAGGCACTAAGGTCAGATTCCGCATCCACCACATCAAACAAATACTTTCCCTCCAGAAGGATTCTGGCTGCGCCGGCATCCGTGACAGTGTTGGTTCCCACCTGACCTATGCCGAAGGTTCCTCTGTAAGCCTCAGTGGAGAAAAGTGCAACATCCGCAACAGGCGTCACCTGATCTAACCACTCTTCCTTGGTCTCCAGCTCCGCAAAGGCATCTCCGATCAGCCTGTAGGTAGCCATATCCATCTCGCCCTGAGGATGGAGCTGGTCTCCGATAGAGGTCTTGGCGCCGTTGGCCGCAGAGAGACTCACCTCATATCGCAACGCATTGGGATGCTTGAATCCGCCGAACTCACCCCAGGCATAGTGGAACTTTCCTGTCATTCCTAAGAAGTCCATCCCCAGATTCTGGACATATCTTGCAGAAAGCGGGAAATGGTCGTAACCCCAGCCGCCGGTGGGAAGACTCTCAAGCTCCAGATGGGTATTGCAATAAGCCAGATCACGTCTGCCGCAGCGAATGTGACCTGCATTGTGGAACAAAGGAAGTCCGGGCTTCACGGAATCAACGGCCTCGCGGCACTTCCTCGCATAATTGGCGTAAGTCCTCTCCGCCAGCTCCATGACAGCACTTTCATCCTCGGGATCCTTTCCCTCGGCTCTCAGAGTGCTGATACAGTTGGTGCAATAGCAGGGGATCACACCGACAATATCCATAAAAATACCGTCCGCATCATAATTCCTGCAGACCTCCCTGATCTGTTCTGTCAGATAATCCAGATAAGGCGTATTCATACAAAACCTGTGATAGCCCGGCACCATAAAGCCCTGCACCCAGGTAGTCTGATCGTTTTTATCACGCACCAGCCAGTTGGAATGCCGCAATGCAAGCTTCTCGTCCAGACCGGCAGAAAGATAGACCGGTGTCTTTACGCCAATCTCATGAGCCGCCTCAATCTGCGCTCCCAACAGATCAAAATCCAGATTAGGATGCATCTCATTGGCTTCTGTGGGATGGTATGCCCAGCCGTGATGGCACTTTGCAAAAACCGTAATGGAATTTACATGGCCCATCTTCAGCGCCTTCTGAAAATTCTCCTTGCTGAACTTTGTCCCGATTCCGGGAATCTTCTCACTGGTGTGAAAATCTAAATGTACTTGTCTGAAATTCATTACATAAACCTCCTTTTGGGTATTGCCTGTCCTCTGATTTCAGTTTATTATAACAGTAAGAATATTCCAATGTAATTTTCAAGCAAAAATATGGAGATTTCAGCATGAATGTGCATTATAACGAAGCGTTTATGAAGGTGGCGAACACCGTGAAAATAGAAGTATTAGAAGCAGGTTTTGCTGATCTTGACAAGTCATGGAACAATCAGGATGTCTGTTCCCCCTACTCACGTCTGTATTATGTAATATCCGGCCAGGGATATTTGCGTCTCCGCGGAGAAAACCATGACAAAAAGGACATTCACGTGCTGCGGCCGGGCTTCCTTTACCTGATTCCCAACGGACTCTCTTACGACTACTTCTGCGAGGATAAGCTGGAGAAAGTGTATGTCCATATTAACGTTTCCCTGCAGAACAGCCTGGAGCTTTTTTCCGGCTGTCATGATTATTACGAAACCCCCATTGACGCTGAACTGCTTGCCAATATGAAGCACTGGATGACAAGCCGAAGTCCTGAAGATTACTTTTACTTAAAAGGTGAAATCTATCGCGCCGTGGCCCTCTTCACCCAAATGGCCGGCATCGGCGAAAAAATAGACCGCCGGTATTCCCACATGGTCACCCTGCTCTTTGATCTCTTGCCCAAGACAAAAATGGCAGTATCCATTCGGGAGATGGCGGGAATTTTAAATGTTTCCGAAAGCACCCTTGCCAAGCACTTCAAACGGGAAACCGGTATGTCCATCGGTGATTACAGGGCACAGCTTGTAATGAACAGAGCAAGGCAGCTGCTTGCCATGGGAAAATTGAATGCCAGAGAGATTGCCGAGGAATTGGGCTTTGGCGACCAGTTTTATTTTTCCAAATATTTTAAACAGCGCCAGGGTATTACCCCCAGCGCCTATAAATCTCATTATGTTTCAGGCAGTAGACTGCCACATAGCATTCCTACCACTGAACCTGCCACCGGTTGAGATATCCGGTATTATCCTCTGTTTCTTTTGCCATTGACTTTTCTGAATGTTCGCCCTGTTGTCTCAGAGAAAGCTGCTCCACGAAAGCTTCCTCATCAAAGGGAAGCTCTACCCAGCCATCTGTCCAGGCAGAAAGATATGCCGCATTAGACAACGTCAACTCATATATTCCGTCAAAACCCGGGGAGATCAGCTTCTCCCCTGCAAGAATATGTTTTGCAAAATTTCTCAGGATCAATTTGTGACCTGACAGCTCATTTTTCTCCTCATACACACTTTCCGTCTGCTCAGGATACTCTCTGCCCTTGGCATTAAAACAATAGTGCCTCTCACACTCGGATAACTCCGTGAAAACAAGCTTACCGTGCTCAATTACGATTTTACCACGGCTGCCGGAAATCTCAAGCCGGTTCGTGCCGGGGTATTCACCTGTAGTGGTGATAAACGTTGCCGTCGCACCGTTCTCATACTCTGCATAGATCGTGGCATCGTCCTCCACCGAAATATTATGGTATTTGCCGTTGTAGCAAAAAGCTCTGATCCGCTTGGGCATGCCAAAGATCCATTGCCACAGATCAAGGTTGTGAGGCGCCTGATTGAGAAGCACGCCTCCTCCCTCTCCATTCCAGGTGGCTCTCCATGCTCCGGAATCGTAATACGCCTGCGAACGGTACCAGTTGGTAATGATCCACACAAGCCGCTTGGGCTCTCCCAGACGGCCGCTCTTCACGATTTCTCTTGCCCTGATAAACAAAGGGTTTGTTCTCTGGTTAAACATGATCCCAAATGCCCTGTCAGATTTCTTTGCCTCCTCATACAGCTTCCGCACGGAAAGGCAATCTACTCCCGCCGGCTTCTCAGAAAAGACATGTTGGTTTGCTCGGAATCCGTCTATACCGATCACGGGATGCCACTTGTGCGGTGTTGCGATGATAATAGTATCTGTAAGCTCACTTTTCAGCAATTCTTTATGATCTGCAAAAACAGGAATCCCCGGGTAAAGCTCCTCCAGGTATTTTCTTTTCTCCGAATTGATGTCGCACAGGGCAGTCAGCTTCATGCCGGGAATCTCCCCGCGAAAAATACTTGCTGTGTGGGCACTTCCCACATTTCCGATCCCTATGACACCCACCTTAAGACAGTGTTCCTGCATTTCCATAAACTCACCTCATTCCGTAAATTTTTGGCATCTGCACATTACTGCCTTGCTATTTTAATCCGATGGATTTCAGATAATCATAGCTGGATTTCAAGCACTCAAAAGGATCTCTTCCGAAACAGTTATCCTGCTCCACAAAAGCATATTTTGTGCCTGCCGCCTCAAGAGCCGGAATATATTTCTCATACTCCTGAATGCCGCTGCCCACGGGACAGTATCTTCTGGTGCCGTCAGCCAGAATCTCCATATCCTTAAAATGAACACAGGGAATTCTTCCGCTCAGACGTTTGATCTCAGAAACCACATCGGCTCCGCCGTACTGCACCCAATAGGTATCCAGCGTAAAACCAAACTCACCTGCAGGCAGATTGTCTGACAGTATTTCCATGAAATTCCTGCCGTTATCGGTATTCTCATATTCAAATGCATGATTGTGATACATCAATGTGGATCCCAATTCTTTCATTCTGGCTGCGGCTGCTTTGACCGAGTCACAGAATTCCATCACTTTCGCCCCACTCTCACGGCTTTCTCCGGGCATGGAACCGATTCCGATATGCTTACATCCGAATACATTGTGCTCTGCCACCAGACGGTCGGTATCGTTGGTGATCCGATCCAGATCCACATGGGTCAGTTCACAGGTCAATCCGTTTTTATCAAGCTGCTCTTTCAGCCATTCCGGTTCAAAATCACAGCAGCCGGAAACCTGAACTGTTGTATATCCTATATCTGCCACTCTGCTGAGTGTCTGCGCAAAATCCTCAAGAGTCTGACAAGCGCTCCTCACTGTATAAAGCTGTGCTCCAATCTTAATCATATCATTTCCTCCGGTATTGTAATATTACTGACATACGTCTTTTTTGCCCGATACAGCCCGTCCAAATGCAGTCAGACTGACCAGACCGGGGGTTATTCCTTCAGGCGCCCCCAGAATACGCAGACGAATCTGATACGCCTCCACAGGATCAAACTGTCGGTAATCAATACACAAATCCTGCTGATTCTCAGAAGCGTCTACCAACAGTTTCCAATCCCTCGCCTCTGCGTCCGGTGCATACTCCACTGCATACCGGAAGGGCCCTGGCATGATTCCTTCTGCTGTTTCCATATCAATGTCCCGCCAAATGATGCGCATCGATTCCACCCTGTAGGCAGTCCGGTTCCCAAGCATAAAGCATATCTCCGGTGCCGGATCCTCTGCCTCCGGCTGCCACCAGGTCAGCACACTGTCATCTGATGCATAAATACCATCCCTTCCCGGTGCTGCACTGCTCACTTCCGGTCTCTGCATAAAGGTCAAAGGCAAAAGTCCGACGCCATTCCCCAACTGAGGATGTTTCAGTACACCCGGCGCATACTGCGGCGTCTCTGTCACTTCCGGACAATACAGTTCGCCATGCTCATCAATGCCTATGGGGTCCATACCTATCCTGCGTTCAAACTGATGATTATAGCAGAAGATACAGGTATAGAATATCCAGTAAGTATTACCCGGTCCTTCGGTTATGCATCCATGTCCCGCACCGCGCATCAGTCCGAATCGTTTCCCGGTCAGCGGACCGGGGTTCTTCTGGCGTACAAAACCGGCAAGAGGCCCTTCATCCGAATACATCACACCGTTGGCATAGCTGCTGTACTGTGTTCCGCTTCCGGAAAACAGCAGGTAGTACCGTGAACCGATCTTTGTCATCCACTGTCCTTCGATCCACCCCATTCTCTCGTTCTGATGATACTCTCCGGTGCGCTGCCACTCTGTCTCCGGGTCGAATTCATTGAGCAGGATCGGCTCTGTCAGGAACTTCCACGGTGCCTCCGGATCCAGTTCAACTCCCATGGTTCCGGTCACACGCTCTGCATCCTCACCCTCCCGGGCATCCCGGAACCCGAGATAGTAAAAATACAATCTGTCACCGTCAGCCAGATAACAACCGTCAGCCACCCTGACCTCATTACCATGACAATCCGTCATCATTCCTGCCAAAGTAAAGGGGCCAAGAGGATGATCCGACACATACACCTCCGGAATACAATGACCACTCAGATACCATTTCCCACGAAACTGCACTACGGCCGGACTGTAACGCAAATTCGGTATACCGATATCCACATGAGTCCAATGCACGAAATCCTCCGTCACATACGCCACACTATAGCTGGGATACATGATCCATTTCCCATCATGATAAATTACACTGGGATCGGCAATAGACCGATAATCCTTAACCTTTTTTGTAACCTTATCCCCGGAGCCTGCATCCAGCCATCTGCCGCTCTTAATATCTTCCATCGACAAAGGATTGCAATAAGTAAGTTTTTTATTCATCACAGACCCCCATTCATTTCTATCTCGTAAATATGGTGCCCTTCTTGGCCTCCTCCAGGACGCGCACTACCTCCATGGCCTGCTCAGGGGGAACAGGATAGGGCTTGTTGTTGCGGATCGTCTCGTAGAAGCAATCCCAGATTCTGTCGGTATGGTCTTCTTTACTAAGGGTTATAGTCTCCTCCACCCAGTCCAGTACTTCTGCGTTTCCGTAGATAGCCTTTTCTCCGGGCGTGGAGGGATCTGCCTCAATCTTCTCAAGCACCATGTCAGGATTAATATATTTCAATTTCAGTTCCCTGCCTTCACCGATCAGGCTTCCTCTGGTTCCGTATATAATATACTCGGGTATTGTCTGCGCAACACCGTTACTGATCTCCATGTCAACAATACGGCCGTTTACACCCTTGAACACCAGTTTAATATGGTCCTCTGCGTCTCCCACAGCTGCCACACGCTTAATGTCCTTAAACAGTTCCGTATATGCTCCGCCGCAGAATTGCAGTGCATGGTCCACGATATGGGGACCCCAGTTGAGCAGCTGTCCGCCACCGTATTCAATAATAGCCTGCCAGTCATTACGTCTCTGATAATCATTTCTGGCCAGTCTGATCTCATACACATCTCCCAGAATGCCGGAATCAATGATCTCATTGATCTTGATAAATCCCTCCTCCAGTCTTCTGTTGTGACGCACAAAGATCTTGGGACCTGCCGGCTCACTTGCCAGCTTCACCAGCTCCTTTGCCTGCTCATAAGTCTCGCAGAAAGGCTTCTCTACCAGTACGCTCTTTCCTGCCAGCAGTGCCATTTTGGAGTGTATGTAGTGGTCACAGGAACGGGTAGCGATATCCACCACTTCCACTTCGGGATCTGCCAGCAGATCTTCAATCCTGTCATAAGTTCTGCAGCCCAGCTCTTCTTTGTACTTCTGTGTGCGCTCCGGGATCAGATCGCAGCATGCCACCACCTGAAACTTATCCGGGCGATTCTTAAGACTGTTTTTGTGGGAACGCATGCCGATACGGCCCAGTCCCACTACTCCGACTTTAATAGGGTTTGACATATTTTCTTCCTCCTTATATATCTTGATTCCTTTATTTTTACCGAATCCTGTCATAGCGGATCACGGTTTTCTGCTCCAAACACCGGCCATGAGTTCTTCTCACCATAACCATACAATAGTTCATCCTGTTTTCCGAGTCCACGCAGGGCTGGTACTCCACCTCGCAGGCACTGTCGGCAATCACTTTTTCCATCATGGAGCCAAAGCGCAGGGAGATGGTCTTCCGGTCTCTGCCAATGGGCTGATATTCCGGATTCGGGTTGTTGTAGCCTTCCCGGCAATCCGGCAGATGCAGGCGACTGACAAAATGCATCTCTTCCGATGCCTTTACGGAATCTGTCACTTCCAGTCGGTCCTCAAACAGTTCCAGCGTCCTGGTCCAAAGATAGGATTTTCCCTCCGGCTCCGCCACACGGTTGGTGATCACAAGCACCTGGGAATCCGGCAGCTGTTCAAACTTTTCAAAGCACAAGCTCTCCGAAGCTTTTGTTTGCGCAAGATAACTCTGAAGAGGGATCTCCTCACAAGAGATCACGTTGTGCCCAACCGACGAATTGAGAATGCGGCGCAATCCACCGCGGTCGTAGTTTACGCATCCGCTGTCCACCACCATCGGCCTGCCGTCAGCGTAGACCAGAATATTGGGCCGGCCGTAGTGCTGGTGCCACTCCGTCATATCCATGGCATCCACAAACACGTCAAACCGCTGATTGCGAAGCACCGCCATGCGGCTCTTCTCAAAGATTACCGTCTTCTTTTCACGGCTAAAGGCCAGTGGATAAACACTGTTCACAAACCCGATATCCTCAAGCGCATCCATGGAATAAGAATCCCCGATCTGAAGGGTTTTTCCTGCAGGTGACGAAAATTGATATAAAAACTCATACTGCCTCTGAATGCTCTCAGCGCAGCCGGGAATCGTCTCATATCCGTTATTGATCAGGAACAGCTCTGCCTCAAGATAAAGCCGCGCAATAAAGTGGCAGTAACTCATGCTGTCCTCATTATTGCATCCATCTTCGTAAATGGATCCTTTCAGGTTGATACCAATAATCTTTTTTCCGGTTTCCACATATGCCCCACCGTCCAAAAGTTCAGGGAACATGGTCCCGAACATGATCAGTGCCGTTCCGATCTGTAGTCTGTGATTGTCGGGCTTGGGATTACCTGCGTGCACAACCCCCTCCCCATACAGATGCTGCGCGTGAAATACTACCGTGTCATAGATAAACTTCCAGTCTTCCTCCGAGAAAGCGTCACACTCTCCCAACAAAAAAAGACTATGTACCATGATGATGGATCTCCAGGTAACCTGCATATCTCGCCACACCAGGCTATTGGCCCAATCTTCAGTCGTAGTGTACGGGTTGCCATCGCACCAGGCTCTCAGGATATCCAACCACATGCGGGCATATCCGGAATCCTTCGTTTTGCAATACTGCTGTGCCAGAGGCAAAAGGATATAAAGCCTTGCAATCCAGATATGCCCTTCCCACTCAGAGGTATAACCAATGGGGTGGAAGTCCTTCAAAATACACGTCCAGTCCAGCTCTCCGTCCCGCTTCCAGTAATCAAAAATCCTCCCGCTCACGATCAGCTTCAGAAGTTCGTCACCGTCAGCTGTCCCGAATTGATCATTTGCAAAGAAAAATGCGCCTCCGTCCCAAACATAGGTGGGAAAAATCGGTCTCTCACAAAGTTTTTTCCGACTATAAGGGAAAAAGACTTCTTTCTTCTGCCCGGCAAGGTGCGGCTTGTAAAAAACATTGCTCATCTCTGTCCTCCTTTACCAGTGAAACCTTCTGTTGACTTGCCCCAATTATAGCAAAATAAAAATCTCAATAAAATTGCACTTTTCATTGTAATCATTGCATTTTCTACTCAGCTGTGTTATGGTTAGGCCAGACATTGTAAGATCCGATTTTACAACAATTAAAGGAGGACGGCTATGTTCCTGCACGGAAATCCCCGATTCATCTGCCACCTTTCCCACGGTCTTCGCGAGAACCCTCTGGAACACAATTACCGGAGACATTTCCATGACACCTTCGAGCTTCTCCTGGTGGTCAGTGGCGAGGCAGATTACAATATTGACGGGAAAATTTATCCCCTGAAGCCCTATGATCTGCTTTTTATTCCGCACTCCACTTATCACTTCCTGATCCCAAAGTCCAATCAGCCTTATGAGAACTATGTGATCAATCTCAATCCAAATCTCTTGGATCAGGAAAAGATAAACAAGCTCTTTTTCCCGCCCCGCATCATCAATATCAGCAACGACAAACGCCTGAAAAGAATGTTCTCTCTTCTGGATTACTTTTACGATACCTATTCCAGGGAAGACTTTGAGCAAAGTTCCTTTTACCTGGTGAACCAGATTATTACCTACTCCTGCTATCAGACCCATGAAGAGAGCAGCTCCCTCGATCCCGAAGAAAACTTGGTGGCAAAAATCACCTCCTACATTGCCCGGAATCTGGAGTCGGAGCTGAATTCAGAAACCATCGCCCAACAGCTGAAATTCTCCCAATCTTACATACAGAATCAGTTTTCCAAAGTCATGGGAATCGGGCTGCAGCACTACATCAACCAGAAGAAGATCTATGCAGCATATGCCGATATTGAAGATGGACTGTCTCCTATGGAGGCCGCGAGGAAGTATTGCTACAATGACTATTCTTCCTTTTACAGGCAGTATAAGAAGGTGTTTGGATTCTCACCCAAAAAAGGTGGACAGCCGTAAAAGCCGTCCACCTTTCTTTTATTTCTTCATCTTATTCACATAAACCACATAGGCATTGTTCCTGAGGATCGTGATGAACTTGGCCAGTCTCTCATAGAGAGGCTCCGCCTTGTCTCCAAACTCTGCCTTCACGGCCTGTCCGATCTCATAAACCGTCTTCACTCCGTCTATCTGCTTCCAGACAAAGGACCCGAACTCATCGAGACTGATGTAGGAAAACTTGGGCCTTCTGAAAACAAGCTGCGCCACACGGTTAAAAAAACCGGTGTTAGGCACCTTGATAACTGCAATGCCGTTCTCTTTTTCTTCCCAGGAAAAGCGCTCATTATGCTTCGGAATATAATCCAGATAATTCTCTTTCTGCTTCGCCATGAATGCTCCTTAAGCCTTGGTCTTGTTCTTCTTGGCAATTGCAATACACAGTGTTGCGCAGAGGATTGCAAAGAATACCAGACCACCGATGTTGCCCAGATTTACACTGCCGGAAATATTGATGATATCTCCCAGAGTCTTACCGTTAATCGGAATGATGGCAAATACTGCAAGAAGGATACCGATCAGACCTTCGCCGGCGATCATACCGGAAGAATAAAGGATACCCTTGTCGATCTGCTCCTTGCGCTCCTCCTCGGTGAAGTTCCTTGCTTTTCTCTTCTCAAAGTAGTGACGGATCAGACCACCAACAAGCATAGGTGTGCTCAGGTGAATGGGCAGATACAGACCTACCGCAAAAGGCAGTACGGGGATTGCAAGCACTTCCATGACAACCGCAATACCCACACCGGCAAATACCAGATTCCAGGGAAGATCTCCGCCGAATACGCCCTCAACTACCATCTTCATCAGGGAAGCCTGAGGCGCGGAAATTTCTGCACTGCCAAAGCCCCATGCTTCGTTGAACAGATACAGAATCGCGCCGATAGCGATAGCAGAAACCACAGCACCGATCAATTCTCCGGTCTGCTGCTTTATAGGAGTTGCTCCCACAATATAACCGGTCTTCAAATCCTGTGAAGTGTCACCTGCCATTGCCGCAATGATACAGATAACAGAGCCGATGGCTATGGCTGCAATCATACCTGCCGTCCCGATAACGCCGGTTGCTTTTAACAGAACCGATGCGATTAGCAAAGTAGCGATGGCCATTCCTGATACAGGGTTATTACTGCTGCCCACGATACCTACCATTCTGGAAGATACAGTGGCAAAAAAGAAACCAAATACAATGATAATGATAGCGCCGAACAAATTCACCGGAATGGAAGGGATCAGCCACATTGCAATGGCACAGGCACCAATTCCCAACAGCACAAATATCATGGGAATGTCTCTGTTCAGACGATTGGTCTCGGCTGCTTTGGAACCAATTCCTTTTACAGCCTTTGTAAAGGTCTTTACGATCATGGGAAGGGATTTTACCAGACTGATGATACCTCCGGCTGCAACAGCACCGGCACCGATGTAACGGATATAGTCTCCCCACAAATCCCAGGTGCCCAGACCTGCAATCTCAGGTCCGCCAAAGGAGGAGAGCAGAGGCATGATCACAAACCACGCAACGGTACCGCCGGCAAAGAGATAGGAAGAAACCTTCAGTCCACAGATGTAACCTACACCCGCAAGGGCAGGGAGCACGTCCATACCGATTCCGGAGCCCTTATAGGCTTTAATGGAATAGTCAACCTCGCTGGGGAACAGCTTTAAGCCGTCAGCGATGAACTTGTAAATTGCGGCGATTCCCAGACCGGAAAATACGGTTTTGGCAGAAGAACCACCCTTTTCACCTGCAAGAAGTACTTCCGCACAGGCAACACCTTCGGGATAAGGCAGGGTGCCATGCTCCTGCACGATCAGGGCATTGCGCAGAGGGATCATGAAGAGGACACCCAGAATACCGCCGCAGAGAGCAATCAAAGCGATCTCTACAAGACCCGGCTTGTCCGCCAGACCTTCATTTGCCCACATAAAAAGTGCAGGCATGGTAAAAATTGCACCTGCAGCCAGAGATTCACCTGCGGAACCAATGGTCTGCACCACATTGTTCTCCAAAATAGAATCTCGTCTCAATACAAAACGGATAATACCCATGGAAATAACTGCTGCCGGAATGGAAGCAGATACGGTCATACCTACGCGAAGTCCAAGATAAGCGTTGGCCCCGCCAAAGATGATTGCCAGAAGGATACCGAGTATAATGGAGGTCACGGTAAGCTCGGGAACCACCTTATCAGCCGGTATATACGGTTTGAATTCATTTTCTTTGCTCATAATATATCCTTTCTAAAAATACTGCAACAAGCAACATTTTAACATATTCTTAACGGCGTTTCAACCAAAAATGACATCTCAAAGTGAAATAATTACAGTCACTTCTTCATCAGATCCCTCAGGACTTCCTTAGCTTTCTCCAGCTGATTGTCGGGAGCTGACGGGTCATTGTAGTAGGCTTCCGCATCAAATTCACACTCCACATCCGGCTCAATACCGATACCGTGAATGTTGTTGCCTTTGGGAGTAAAGTAGCTGCTGATGGTCAGCTTTACAGCCGATCCGTCATTCAGGCCTATAACCGACTGCACGATTCCCTTGCCGAATGTTGTGGTTCCTACCAGGGTGCCGATTCCATAATCCTTCACCGCACCGGCCAGGATCTCCGATGCCGAAGCAGAAGCACCATTGATCAGAACCACCAGCGGCACCTCCAATTGTCTTTCTCCGTTGCAATTGTACACGTTCCGCTGTCCGTACTTATCTTCCGTATAAACGATCAGTCCTTCCGGCAGCATCTTCTGTGCAATACTTACCACCGAGTCCAGACTTCCTCCGGGATTGCCGCGAAGGTCCAGTATCATGCCCTTCATTCCGTTGCCCCTTGCCACGGCAAGTGCTTCGGCAAACTGATCCACCGTAATTTCATCAAACTCACTGATCAGGATATAAGCCATTCCCTCTTCCAGCATTTCATATTCTACCGTGGGAACATTCAACTTGCGACGCTGGACATCTATGCTTAAGTAGTCGCTCTCCCCTTCACGTACAATGGTCAGAGTGACATAGCTTCCCTCGTCTCCCTTTATTCTGGATACCACCTCTGTCAGGTCCAGACCGTAAGTGGTCTCACCGCCCACTTCGTAAATGATATCTTCCTCGCGAAGACCGGCTTCCTCTGCCGGTGACCCCTCATATACTTTGACGATTCTGGGATAAGAGATTGTCACATCAAGACTTACACTGGCCCCGATCCCATAATAAATCCCTTGCGTATGCTGCCTTAAAGCCGCCAGCTCCTCCTGCGTAAAATAGGTAGAGTACGCATCGCCCAGAGATTCCACCATGCCACGGTAGATTCCGTCTGCAACCGCTTCCTCGCTGATATCTTCATCCCGGTAATAGTGCATATTGATGATCTGCTCTATCACCTTCATTTTTTGAAGCAATTCCTGGGTCACCACACTGTCAGTATCTTTTTTCTTGTTAGTGCCCACCAAAAAAAGGCAGAGTACAATGCAGACCACAAGCAGGCCGAACACCAGTCCGCCTATAAAGAAGCGGGCTTTTGTTTTCCTCAGACCATCCTTTTCCAAAAAATCCATTTCTTCATCCATATGCCGGCTCTCCTTCCAACTGTCTTAATCCATCACTGCTACAGTTCCTTACAGGATCCGTCATCCCATCAGTCCGGCAGATAATCCCATGGCGAAACATAGGAACCATTAAGTCTCACACTGAAATGGAGATGATTGCCCGTTGACCTTCCGGTGGATCCCACCTCCGCAATCTTTTCTCCCCTGATCACAATATCATCTTTTTTCACATGCAGTTTAGAGGCGTGCATATATATGGTGTAAAGTCCCGATCCGTGATCGATCATAACATAATTACCCATAGTGGTGCTGTATGTGGCAGCGATCACCTGTCCGTCATAAGCTGCATAAATCGCAGTTCCTTTCGGCGACGCGAAGTCAATACCGTTGTGGAACTGGGGAACCTTCAAAATGGGATGAATTCTCTCGCCATAGTCATCCGAAACTCTGGTATAGGATGCCAACGGGAACTTGAATTCTCCGCCGTCATAAGTAAGCACATAACCGTTCTCCTGAAGAATCTTCTTTCTGGCCTCGATCACGGCCTGCTCCAGTGTGGTTATGATCTCGTTCTGCTCTTTTACATCCTGCTCATATTCCCGAATGGCGTTGGCCTTATTCTTAATATCCGTTTCGTAGTTGGTAATCTCCTGATTCTTTTGCTGAATCAGTTCCTCCACCTGCGCCTGTTCCTTTTCTACGTTTGCCTTCTGTCCGTCCAGAACCTCTTTTTCCAGCTCCAGCCCTTCCTTACAAAGCTGAATGTACTCGCTGTTCATCTGGTATTCTTCCCACATTTTCTGGTCATAAGCGTAGATACTGTTGATATAATCTGCCTTGTTCAGAAAATCTCCGATACTTTCAGAGGCAGCAAGCAGCGACCAGATAGAAGTATTCATACCCGATTCATACATAAATCTTATGCGGGTGCGCATGGAATCATACTGCCGATCCGCGGTTGCCTGGGCACTTTCCAACTGTTCCTGAGTCTGCAGGATCTCCGCCTCTTTGAAGGTAATTTGTGCCTGCAGATTGGCAATATTGTTCTCCAGAACGGCAACGTTCTCATCTAATTTTGCCACATAGTTTTTCAGATTGCCCTTCTCCGCCTCCAGCTCCTTCTTAATCTGCTGAAGGTTGCTGATGCTTCCGCTCAGGCTTTCCTTTTCCTTCTTCGCATCCTTGATCTGCTGCTCCATCGCCTGAATGTTCTCCGACGTGACGGAAGAAAGATTGATGGCTTTTGCTGAAAGTGCTGCTTCTGACATCATGGCACACACCAGAAGCAGAGCAGCACATACTATCGCTTTTTTCTTCATATTTTTAACTACTCACAATCTATACATGCAAATGCTTTCTGGCTGACATGATACTTCCCAGAAAACCGATGCCGATACCGATCAACAGCGATACGGGTGTCAGAACCCGGAACACTTCCTTCACATCAAGGAAGTTAAGAATATTGCTGAGCATGGTAAAGCGCTCCGTAACATAAGTGAGAACCTTGCTGTAAAGTCCGTGAATCAAAAACAGCGGTATCGCTGCTCCCAAAAGTCCGATCAGCATTCCTTCCAACACAAAGGGTGCACGTACAAAAAAGTCCGTCGCTCCAATGTATTTCATGATATTGATTTCCTCGCTGCGCACGGAGATACCCACCGCAACCGTATTACTGATCAGGAACACACTCACCAGCAGCAAGATCGCAATAATGCCGACAGAAACATACGCAATCAGCTTATTGGCACCGCTCAGAGTATTGGCCAATACCACAGACCGGTTCACATGATCTACACCGTCAATGGATTCGATATAGACAACCAAATCCTCCTGAACCGCAACATCAACCATATAAGCATCAATCCTGTCCAGCCCCTCCAGAGGATTCTCCGTAAAACCGTCCTCATATCCTCTCAGATAATCCTTGCTGAATTCCTTCCAGGCCTCATCGGCAGAGATAAACTCAGTCCGGATCACCTCGGTGGTTCGATCGTCAATCATTTCTTTGATCTTCTCCATGCGTTCCGGAGTGGTACCCTCAACGAAAAATACGGATACGCACACTTCCTCCTCCGCAGAACGTACCATGTACTGAAAGTTCAACATGACCGCATAAAACAGACCCAGCAAAAACAGACAGGCCGAAATCGTGGATACACTCGCCAGCGAATACCATTTATTCCGGAAAATATTCGCGAAGCCCTGCTTGATGATGTAAAAAAAAGTACTAATCTTCATCGATATATTCACCTTCCTCCTGATCACTGACAATGATACCCTTCTTCATGGCTATTACTCGCTTCTGCATGGCATTCACGATATCTCTGTTATGGGTAACCACAACCACAGTAGTTCCCTGGGCATTAATTTCTTCCAACAGCTTCATGATCTCCCATGAATTCTTGGGATCCAGATTACCGGTGGGTTCATCAGCCAGCAGGATGGAAGGTCTGTTTACCAACGCTCTTGCCAGCGCAACTCTCTGCTGCTCACCGCCTGACAATTGTTTCGTCTTGGCTTTGTACTTGCCGGCCAGACCAACTGTGGCAAGGATCGAAGGCACATTCCTGCGGATCTCACCCACGGGAGTTTCAACGATGCGCTGGGCAAATGCCACATTCTCATACACATTCCTGTCATTGAGCAGGCGGAAATCCTGAAATACCACCCCAAGATTCCGACGGAATCCGGCAATCTTTCTATGCTTCAGATTATTCAGATCCTGTCCCATCACGTACACATTGCCGCTGGTAGCCTTAAGCTCCCGGAGCAACAACTTGATTAGGGTAGACTTACCGGATCCGCTGTCTCCTACAATGAATACAAATTCACCCTGCATAATCTCCAGCGTAATGCCGTTGATGGCGGGAGATCCGGTTGAATAGGATTTACTTACGTTATCCAGATAAATAATGCCTTTTTCTTCTATAAACTTTTGTTGTTTTCTCAGTAAATTTTCTTTCTTCTTTCCCATGGAAATGTCACCTTTTTATCCGTTTGTTGCCTGTTAATACCGGGAGTTTTCCATATACTTCATGTATCGTACCACCATCAGTGCAATCTTAAAGGTGATGGCATCCTCAAACACACGAAGATCGAGATTCGTACTCTTCTGCAGCTTGTCCAGACGATATACCAGAGTATTTCTATGTATGAACAACTGTCTTGATGTCTCGGACACATTCAGACTGTTCTCAAAAAACTTATTGATTGTAGTCAGCGTCTCCTCGTCAAATTCATCCGGACTCTTTCCGCCAAAAATCTCCCGGATAAACATTTTGCACAGCGGAATGGGAAGCTGATAGATCAGTCTGCCGATTCCCAGTTCACTGTAAGCCACAATATTCCTGTCATCAAAGAAGATCTTGCCCACATCCAGTGCCATCTTGGCCTCCTTGTAAGAGCGGCTCACCTCTTTAATCTCCTGAACGATCGTGCCGTAAGCGATCCTGATATCCTTAAGTCCCTCTTTTTTCAGGCTGTTCTCAAGGGCCCTTGCCGCCTTCTCGATCTCTCTGATACCGTCAGACTCTGAAAGATCCTTGACTACGATCACACACTGCTCGTCTACTGCCGTCACAAAATCCTTATTGCTTGCACCAAAATGTGCTCTGGTGAGTTCCAGAGCATTATTGTCTCTTCCATTCTCGCATTCGATGATCATGGTTACACGGGGGATGTCTGTCTGAATATGAAGCTTTTTGGAACGACTGTAGATGTCCACCAGAAGCAGGTTGTCCAAAAGCAGATTCTTGATGAAATTATCCTTGTCGAAACGCTCCTTGTATGCCACAAGAAGATTCTGGATCTGGAATGCCACCATCTTGCCTACCATGTAGACATCTTCACCGCTTCCGCCTGCCACAAGGATGTACTCCAGCTGCTGTTCATCATACACCTTGAAATACTGATAGCCCTGAATCTCCTGTGAATCCGCCGGCGAAGCTGCAAACTCCACAACCGCCGGGCAACAGCGACTCATATCGGTAGTGGACACCACTTCCTTGCCATCCACATCCATCACGCTCAGTTCTACTCTGGCAATTCCTTTCAATCCATCAATCGTATTCTGCAAAATTTGATTAGAAATCATAAAAACCCCGCTCCTTTGATCGACCTTTTGTGAAAAAGTACGCTTTAGCCTATTCAACACTTTAATACAAATTTACAAAAAAATCAACAAAAAAGCAAGGGTTTATTATGCATTTTTTACTTTTTTATTACAAAATTATTTTTTACGGATCACTTTTTCCGTAATCTCAATTTTTCCCGCCTTCAGCAGATTTCCCACAGCCCTTTTAAACTCATTCTTGCTCATACCGGTCTCTCTCCTGATGATCTCGGGAGACACCTTGTCGTTAAAGGGCAGTACACCGTCATAACTGTCGATGATCCTAAGAACCTCTGCGGCATCCTTTTCCATCTGCACATACGCTTTCTCGCGGATGCTCAGATTCAGCCTGCCGTCCGGAAGCACTTCCGTAACTCTCGCAGTAACTTCCTGTCCGATCTCAACCTGCCCGTACAGCTCTCTCTTGGGGATCAATGCCGAATACCGGTCATCCACTGCCACGAAGGCGCCGAATTCCTGACTGATCAGATATACTCTTCCCTTAACCTTATCCTCTTTCTGATAAGGGCTGTCACTTTCAAGATCCTGATAGACATTCATGGTCGCGCACAGTCTGCCGCTCTTGTCAATGTACATGGACACCAGCACCTCTTCGCCGTCTCTCACTCTCCTGGTCTGCTGTTTGAAGGGAAGCATCAGATCTTTTTCCAGTCCCCAGTCCAGAAATGCGCCGAATTTGCCGGTCTGTGCCACTGTAAGACACGCTACCTGCCCCATGGTGATCTTCGGAGTATTGGTGGTGGCAATCAGGCGGTCTTTGGAATCCCGGTACACAAAAACATCTATTTTGTCTCCGATTTTACTGCCTGCAGGCACCTGCTTGACAGGAAGCAGAATCCTCTCCTCCGATTCCTCTTTGGATGGCGCGAGATATACGCCGAACTCTACCGTCTTTACAATCTCCAACGTTTGTATTTCACCTAATCTGATCATGTACTGCTCCTTTAACTGTCTGCACACACCTGTATTTTGTTTCACCGGTGTATCAAAATTGTTTCATTCTTTTTTTCTTTGAAATTCCGTTTCTTTCCCGGACTTAATTCCTGAACTATTATTTCCTGAATTCAATATTGGCAAAAGGCCTGTTCTCCACATCCCGCAATGAGACAACCACGCAGTCCTTTCCCTCCACAATGTACGGATACATCACATCATCCAGAAATGCCTGCATCTTGTATTCTGCCCGCAGCTGCCGGATCACGCTCTGTGCTCCGAAACTCTCAGGCAGACAATCCAGCGCCATATTCACATACTGCCCGTTATTCACATGGTGGTTTGTATCCAGATGGTGCTTCTTCACCACGATGGGTTCTCCCTGTACTCCGCCTTCCGGAACCGCCACCTTGCGGGAGGCATACTCCATATCAAGCTTCGGCTCCAATCCGTACCGCTCAAGCATCTCCCCGGATGGCAATGCCGGCTTCATGGTGTCTGTATGCAAAAGACTCCACAAACTGTTTGCTTTTGCAAGATAATTCCCTTCCCTGTCTTTCATGTAAAAATTTCTGCTGCCCAGAAAGGTCTTGAAATCATAAGGCATCGTACCAATCTCCACTTCCTCACACAGCCCGGGATAACGTTCAACCACAATCTGCCAGGAAGACAGCACCCACACCAGCCTGTTCTCTTTCATATATTGAACGCCCAGCCCCAACGATTCCGACTGGAAAGTGGAACAGTCCTGAAAATAATTGAGCAGCGAAGACAGTGTCAGCTTACCTTCGCTGTCCGTCTCGCTGTATCTGATCTTTGCGTCAAATGAATAATTCATTTCTTCCCTTTCTGCGGTCACGATAATATATCGCATTGCTGAAACAACTCGCCTACGCATTATTACATATATTTTAACACCTCGCAAGTGTAAGCACAAATAAAATTTGAAAATCATCAATATCTATTCCCAGTAATTTAGCACAATTTAGAAAAAGTGTTGATTTGTGCCAGATTAATAGGTATAATAGGAATGAAACTCACAATTGAATAATAAGAGGAAAGAAAATGAAACATCTGAACAAATTATTGACCATAATTTTATCAGGTGTAGCAGTAGGATGCCTGATCGCAGCAGGACTCATTTATCTGGATATCCGCAACGATGCCAAGGATGTGGACCAGGTTCTGGACTCCTATCGGACACAGATTCAGGAAAGCACGGAAGCAGACGATTTTACCGAAGATTCTTCTCAGACAGACCCGTCTGCGGAGACAGGCACGGAAGAAACACAGACCGGTGAGACAATCACTCCTTCTGACTCCGCCGCCGAACCTTCGGAGGAAATTGACGAGCGCGTCGCCAATCCTTATGCCGACAGCTACCTTGCCAACAAGGATATGGCTGCATGGCTGCAGATACCCGGCACTGTGATCGACTATCCTGTCATGTGGACCCCCGGCAATGAGAACTTTTACCTTTATCGGGATTTTAACAAGAAGGACAACCAGAATGGCTCTCTGATCCTGGATACGGACAGCTGCATTGATCCACTGTCTACCAACCTGATCATCCACGGTCACAACATGAAATCCGGAGCTATGTTCGGCGATCTCACCGAATACGAAAAAAAGGATTACTACGAAGACCACAAGAACATCATTTTATATACCCCTGAGTGTCAGCGCAATTATGAAGTGATAGCTGTCTTCCGCTCACAAGTATTCAAGAAGACCGATACTGTTTTTAAGTTCTATCAGTTCTTCCAGGCCGACACGGAAGAGGAATTTTTGGATTTTTATAACAACATCAAAAAGCTGTCTCTTTATGACACAGGCGTCACAGCCGAATACGGAGATCATTTTATCACACTGTCCACCTGCGTTTACCATGTAACCAACGGACGCTTTGTGGTAGTAGCCAAAGAAATTGAAGGAGGAGACACCTATCTCCCCTTAAAATAGTCAACAGACACCCAATAATATAATATAGGAGGAATCTCAAATGAAACGTTTCAAAAAAGTATTAGCTTTACTTGTAGCTGCTCTTTTCTGTGTGCTGCCGATCCTTTCCCAGCCAATCACAGCTGAAGCAGCTGAAGAACCCATCACCTATTATCTGAAGTATCTGCCTGCAGACGGCGAGTGGAGATATCAGCAGCTCACCGCATGGGACGATAAGGACAACAACGGTCCTCTTTACTATGTATGGCATCATATCAAAGATGGTGACACCATCGTAATCGACGGCGCAGGTCAGAGTATTGATCTGGACCTCTATGTACGTCTGGCCAACCTCACCGTTATCAATGTGGATATTCTCCGCGTGAATGCCACAGGTATCGATGAATACTATCAGCACAACGGTGTCTGTGTTCTGAACACCGATGTTAAGAATGCTTACGTTTACAACAACAGCGTATGTAACTTCAACAAGAACGTAAATGACCTGAATATTCTGGGAAGCGCAGACATCAATGCATCTGTAGGCTGTCTCGGAACCGTTGGCCACCTGTTGGGCAAATCCGATTATCAGACCTTCTATGAGTGCTATAACATTGCAGCCGGTCAGCTGAAACTGGAAGACGGCTCCTTCAGAACCGAGTCCAAGTACTACAGCACCACTGCTCCCACCACGAGCGCTCCTTCCACAAGCACTCCTTCTACCGGCAACAACTCCGGCGCTTATGACGATGTTCCCAAAACCGGAAGTTCCAACATGCCTGTTTGGCTTATGGCAATCGCTGTTGTTTGCTTCTGCAGCGTAGGCTTACTTAAAAAGAACAGATAAGACTCAAGGAGAAAAATATGAGCAGCAACTATAACGGAATGGCTATCGGCGTTTTTGAGCTGGACAGCGAATGTGCCTGTTTTGTAGCTCTTGACGCTGCCGCGAAAGCCGCATCGGTCAAAATTCAATCTGTTGAGAGAAACCGTCTCAGTGCAGGTGCCTGCGTGAAAATGCGCGGTACCATCTCTGACGTCAAGGCAGCAATGGAGGCCGCGCTGAAAACAGCTGCACCCATTGCCAAGATTCATTCTCATACAATCATCGCAGCTCCCACCGAAGGAACAGAAGTTGCTGCAGTAATGACGATCAATAAGTAAAGCAGGAGGAGGATATATGTCATATAGTGCATTCGGATTAGTAGAAGTCCTTGGTTCTGCCAATGCTGTGATCGTAACCGACCAGATGCTCAAGCTTGCGGACGTATCCTACGTGACGCAGGACACCAAGTGCGGCGGTCACGTACTGGTATTTGTCACCGGAAGTGTGGCTGCTGTTTCGGCCGCAGTAGAGCATGTGCGCGAGAACCCGGCATGTAAGATATTCGCTTCTGCCGTGATCTCCAATCCATCTGATGAGATGATAGAAATCGTGGAAGTGTTCAAAGCCCGCAGAGCAAAAAAGTAATAAAAAAGCATCCCGGCGATACCTGCAATTGCAGGACGCCGGGATTTTTGTATACAGATTAAGCCACGGGCAGATCGTATTCGTACAGCCTCCATTACTCAAGTGAATTAAGGTAGGCTTTTCTTCCGGTCTCGTAAAGATTATTTCCTTCGCTGTCGATGATCACAACCGCCGGGAAGTCTTTTACCTCCAGGCGCCGGATAGCCTCGGCACCCAAATCTTCATAGGCAACGATCTCGGATTTCTTGATGCATTTGCTTAAGAGTGCTCCGCAGCCTCCGATGGCTCCGAAGTACACTGCTCCATGCTCTTTCATTGCGGCGATTACTTCCGGGCCGCGCTTTCCTTTGCCGATCATACCTGTCTGCCCCTGCGCAATCAGGGTAGGGCTGTAGGCATCCATCCGGTAAGAAGTAGTAGGACCGGCTGAACCGATTACCTGCCCTTCTCTGGCAGGAGTGGGACCCACAAAATAAATGACACAGTCTTTTATCTCCATAGGAAGTTCTTTTCCCTGCGCCACCAGTTCGCACAGGCGCTTATGGGCCGCATCGCGGGCAGTATAGATGACTCCTGAGATCAGGCAGCTGTCGCCTGCTTTCAAAGTTCTCGCCTGTTCCCTGCTCAGGGGAGCGGTCACTTTCATTGCCATCTCAGAGCACCTCCTTTTTATGTCTGGTAACGTGACAGTTGATGTTCACTGCCACCGGCAGTCCCGCAATATGGGTAGGATATGTCTCAATGTTCACAGCCAAAGCGGTGGTTTTGCCGCCAAAGCCCTGGGGACCGATGCCCAGCTGATTGATGCGCTCAAGCAATTCTTTCTCCAGCTGCGCATAAAAAGGGTTCGGATTAGGTTCCTCGGTACTGCGGGTCAATGCTTTCTTCGCAAGATAGGCAGCCTTATCAAAGGTGCCGCCAATGCCCACCCCCACCACAACGGGCGGACAGGGATTGGGGCCTGCTTCCTCTACCACCTTCACCACAAAATCCTTCACTCCCTGCAGACCGTCTGAGGGTTTCAGCATCTTGATCTGGCTCATATTTTCACTGCCAAAGCCCTTGGGGGCCACCATAATCTCAATCTGCTCTCCGGGCACGATCTCATAATAAATCATAGCCGGGGTATTGTCGCCGGTATTCACCCGGTCCAAGGGATCCCGGACTACTGACTTTCTCAGATACCCTTCCGCATAGCCCTGACGCACTCCCTCGTTCACTGCCTCATTGATATCGCCGGTCACATGAACATCCTGGCCGATCTTCAAAAACACACATGCCATCCCCGTATCCTGACAAATGGGCTGGTTCTTTTCGTCGGCAATCTCATAATTTTCAATAATTCTCTCCAGGATTTCTCTGGCCTGGGGCCATTTTTCCTCATCGTAAGACTTTGTAATACAATTTTTCATATCCTGCGGTAAGTGACAGTTCGCCTCAATGCACAGCCTCTTTACCGCCTCGGTAATCCTTGATGCACAGATTTCTCTCATAACCTTATCCTCTCATTCCGATGATCTCAGAGAGATCACGGCACCATACATCTCTTCCTTTTGCTGCATTACCATATTACCACCAACCAATCTTGCTGTATAGACCCTTGTTGGATTTTCACTGCTGTCACTTGTGATATAGATCGATGCAATTTCTGAAAGATTGCCCCTTTGGATGTGCAGCGTGATCTTAGCCTGCCCTGCATATAACACGGTGCCGTCCGCATTTAAAGGCGACCAGTAAAGCCTTCTGCCGGCAGGTATGGTGATGAGAGCATCCTCCACATAACCCTCAGGATTGTCATAATCGATCAGCATACCCGTATCACAAAATGCGCTGATCTCTACATCCCCCAGATCAAATGCTATGGGAAATGCAGGATAGCGGGAACTCAGAAAGGGGCTATATTCCCACACTGCAACTCCCATGGATTCCTGCGTCACCAAAGTATACACAGTCCAGATGTAACTACCCACCTGAGGCGTATGGCTCATCTGCACCAGCCAGAGTTCACCGTCCGGCGCAAGCAGCCGGTACTTTTCAGACAGCTTCAGATACGGAATGTTTTCATATCTTTCACTGAGGTTGCGGATACTGCCAAACCCGCCCGGCACAAAGAAAGCACTCCATTCCTCGTCTGTAAAAGGAAAATCCTCCCACGCCCAGTCTGTAGACAATTCTTCCCTTATCTGTCCGGAACTGCTGTCTGCGATCACAAAAGCATCTTCCCGAAAAACGTAAGTATCGCCGGAATCGCCTCCTGCCATGGCAGAACTCAATGGATTCAGATACAGGCAGGCATTTGACACATAAATCACTCCATCCTTCCCCAAATTCTCCTGTACCGGGGGATACCATTCCTGCACCGGCAAATCTCCCGGCACCACGGCTAAATCGTTCCCGGAATTTGGGCTCTCCTTGGGATTTGTCAAAAAGCATACTGCCACCGCAATACACACAACCACTCCTGCAGCTACGATCCAAAACGCCGGCTTTTTATAGTATAAAACGTTCCTTACTCTCTCCTTCACGCCTACTTCCCCGAAGGCCAGCGGACATGCGGTAAGTCTTCTCCGTGAAATACTGCAGGACAAAAGAGTATCCGAATACCCTTTCCTGTCCGCTTCCCCAAGGGTTCTGATCACCTTTTCATCGCAGGCAAGCTCCAGATCCTTACAAAGGAAAATGTACCCCAGCCAGAGAAGCGGGTGAAACCAATAGACCGAAAGCAACAGAAAACCCAAAGGCTTCCACCAATGATCCCTCCTTATTAGATGTGCTTTCTCATGATCGATTACATAGGAAAGCTTTTCTTTCTCCAGAGCAGAGGGAATATAAATCTTCGGCCTGATGATTCCTAAAATAAAAGGAGTGTCAATATAGTCACACAGGTATATATTATCCTGCAAAACCAGACTCACCGCTGCTTTTCTTCGGATGCGAAGCCAGCTTATCAGCGCATACAGTGCCATAACGATCATACCGGCGATCCAGACAACCGTGGCCAAACTCGTTATCACCTGAAGCGAGTTCACACTGTCACCTGCCGCAGGGGCAAAGCTCTCAGACAAAACCGGATTCACCGCACTGTTAAAGAAGACCAACCCCGTATGGATAGCCGGCTCCTGCATATACATGATATTCTGCGGGACCGTCTCTGCACTGGGGATCAGACTCAGCACACTTTCCACCGTAAAGGGACAGATCAGCCGAAATGCCACCAAACCCCACAAAAAGCACATGATCGCTTTCGGCATTCTTTTCAATACGATTCGCAGGATTACCACCGCAAGTACCACCCAACCGGCAGAAATACTCATATTAAGCAGTTTTAAAAACACAGCCTCCATACTCAGCCCTCCCTGTAAGAATCGATCATGTCCCTGATCTGCTCAATTTCCTCCGAAGTCAATGCTTTTCTGCTGGTAAAGGCTGCCAAAAAGGCAGGTAGCGAACCGTCAAAGGTCTCCTCCACAAACTGCTCACTCTGCAGGGCGTGAAACTCTTCCCTTGATATGACTGCACTTACCGTACCGCCCACATTCTGAAAAAGCCCCCTCTCACACAGCTTCCTCAGTACCGTGTAAGTAGTGGGCCTCTTCCAATTCAACTCTTTTTCGCAAAGCTTGGCCAATTCTCTGGAATGTATGGGCTCATTCTGCCAGACAATATCCGCAAATTTTGACTCTACAACACCTAATTTCATCCCTTCCATATACGACTCTCCTTTCAGTTTATTCGCAATAAACTATAATCAGTTTATCACGAATAAACTGAACTGTCAACCTTGTTTCCTAATGGCACCACTGCCAACAGGAATCATGTACCTCACAAAATACCCCGGATAACAAATGCCGGCGGTAAGATATGGTTTGTATAAAAGGGCCTTGAAAAACGCCGGCGCTTAGCGAGGTCAGGCGAAATCTGCAGGGTTTCGCCTCGAGCTTAGCGTCCGCTGCGATTTTTCACGGAGCGAGGGCGCCCCGCTATACAAACCATATCTTCCCGCCGGCATTTGCTATCCGGGGCATTTTGAGAGGAACACTATTCCTGTTGACAGTGCTTCCTATCCTTCCCGGGCAAGCAGGTCAATCTGCCGGGCCATTAACTTCAATACCTCGTCCCGGATGGGAGCCGGTATTTGAGGATTGGGCTCCGTTTCATAGGAGAACGCGCCTTCAAAGCCGATCTCCCGAAGTGCCCCACAGAAATCCTTCCAGTCTGTTTTTCCCACAAAAGGCAGCCAATGCAAATCTCTGCTTCCGTCATTATCGTGAACATGAAGCACCCTTATGGCATCACCGCACTCTCTTGCAGCGTTGCCTGGCGTCAGACCTTCAAAAACCGACGTATGGCCGGTATCCAGACACATTTTAAAATGATCGTCATCTATCTCCTTCACTACTCCCAAAATATCTGCGGGGGTAGCCAGAGAAAACTGTCTGAACGGCAGATTTTCCAGGCAGATGGTCACATCGTACTCCTTGGCGGTGACCAGTAATTCCCTCATAAAAGCCAAATTCATCTGCCGGGTCTCTTCTTCTTTTCCGGTCTCTTTATCCTGCATGCCAAAAGGCATGACAGGGTGTACCACCCAATTTTTACATCCAAGAAGCGCAGTATAGTAAATGGACTTCTTCATCTTCTCCATGCGCTCTGCTCTGTCCTCCGAGGTTTCATCACGAGGCGGATAGCGCCACGGGCCATGCACCTGGAAAATCTCTATTCCCGCCTGACTTGCCAGCTCCTTTTCCTTCAGAAGCATTCCCTCTGCCACCTCGGCGGATTCCTGATAATAAGGAGTCTCCGTATTCACCAAAGGAAAATCCACGCACTCAAATCCAAATTCCTTCAATTTCAGATACTTTTCGTCTCCGTAATTGCTTGCCGCAAGTGTCCTGATTCCTTTTTTCATCTTTTCTCCTCTCTTACTTCCACAGGTCTCCCCAAACTTGATTGCACAAATCCACACAATATTCCTTTGAAAAAGCAGGGTCCTGGGCCACAATCCTGTTTTCCAGGGAAGCTTCCTGAGAATAATCGGAAAGCTTGGTGGTGTATACTCCGTTTACTTTTTCTTCCAGATGTGTCACCAGCGCTGTTACGGAATAGTCTTCAATAAAAGCCTTTCCTGTTTCATCCAGCGTGACGGTGACCTCTGCCATTCCGCCCACCATCCGGTTGGCGATCCCGGCACCGCTTGAGCTTGTCCAGTTAACATAATTTCCCAAAGAATAGTAAACCAGCATCTCCCGCCCGGTTTCTTCTTCCGTTATCATCTCGATAGGCTCGATCACGTGGGGGTGGGTACCAATCACAAGATCAACACCATGTTCCAGAAACAGTTGGACCCAGCGCTCCTGCTCTTTGGTCTCCTCCAGCACATACTCTGTTCCCCAATGCGGACATATCACCGTAAAATCCGCCAGTTCTTCCGCCGCCCTGATATCTGCGATCACCTTGTCTTCCTGCAGCAGATTTACCGCATACGGCATGTCGGCGGGCAAGGGAATCCCATTTGTCCCATAGGTGTAATTCAGCACAGCGATCCGGATACCCTCCTGCTCATATATGTAAATGGCCTCCTGCTCTTCCGCCGTCTCGTTGATTCCCAGCACCGCAATCTCCGGATAAAATGCCTCCCAGAAATCGAGACAGCTCAATAGCCCGGCCTTTCCTTTATCCAGAGCGTGATTGGTTCCGTGACAGACCACATCAAATCCCACATCCACCAGTGCGTGTCCCAATTCAAAAGGAGCGTTAAAATTGGGATACCCGCTGACCCGAAACTCCTCTCCCGCAATGATCACTTCCTGATTGACAATGGCCAGATCCGCACCGCTGATCTCTTCCTCCAGGTCATCAAAGATCACGTCAAACTGATAAGAACCGTCCTCCTGCATAGCATACTGCGCCACCCTGTCGTGGAGCAGAATATCTCCCACCATCCGGATGGTGATCCGGGGCGGTTCTGCCGGCTCCGTTTCTTCCGGTTCCGTTTCTTTCGGTTCCGTTTCTCCGGTTTCCGCATTCTCCGTCAAAGATTCCTCCGGCAGACTCTCTTCCGTTAAATATTCTTCTGCCGAACTCTCCCGGTATACCGTCTCCTGCAGGATTTCCGTCACTATGTCTTGCTCTTCCGTACTGAAAATTTCTTCTTCTCTTCTGCTGCCGCAGCCGGTGAGCATCACCGCACACAGCAAAAGAAACCACAGTTTTTTTCTGCTCATCCTTACAGACCACATTCCTCTCCTATCTTTGTTATGGCAATTATAACTCATTTATTTCACGCAGTAAACCTGCTTCTCTTTCAACTTAATCCCGGACTCTAATGCCGGGTGCAGTCTCAAAAGTGACATTTACCTTGTACGCTCGAGTGCACATCCCCGCGGAGCGTTCTTGCATTATAGGAAATCCTTTCACTCTTTAGTGTGACAAGGTCTTTCCTATAATGAAAAAAACCTCCTGAACCAAAGCTCAAGAGGTTGAAAAACAGGGCTACAAGGATTCGAACCTTGAAATGACGGAGTCAGAGTCCGTTGCCTTACCGTTTGGCGATAGCCCTATATCAGATTACTTGATGTATTATACATGAAGTATTCCCATTTTGCAATACCCAAATTCAAAATTTTTACAAATTATTTTACTTGTAGGTAGCGGATCGGACAGGAGCCCAAAGGGAAAACGATGTTCCCAAGCAGGGCAGGCCCGGGAGGCAGTTTGCGCCTGCATCTGTAAGACTGTTAGTGTTACTTGGCTTTGGGATAGGAAAAAACGAAATCTTTAGTGCGCAAAACGGCAACCTGTCTGAGGCGCAATGCGACGAGTATTGCCGTTTTTTGTACTGCCTTTAGATTTCGCTTTTTCCTATCCCAAAACCTTAGTAACTCTTACGGTCTTGCAACTGCAGGCGCAAACTGCCTCCCGGGCCTGCCCTGCTTGGGAACATCGTTTTCCCTTTGGGCTCCTGTCCGATCCGCTACCTACAAGTAAAATAATTTGTAAAAATTTTGAATTTGGGTATTGCAAAATGGGAATACTTCAT
>JAZNMF010000049.1:0-20856 GCA_045579545.1 Acetatifactor sp.
GATCAGATGCTTTCCGATCTCCTCTTCCCCCGGGATCCCTTGCATCTTCCAGTCAGCATATGCCTCCTGCTGCGCCTTGCTCACTCCGTGGAACAGCACCTTGGGCAGGTGTCCGATGGTGTCACAGCCCTTCTCAAATCCGCCTGCCTTCACCGCAAGCTGCGCCAGCGCATCCATCATTTCTTTCCCGGACTTTGTATCAGGCAAGCCGCCGTTTTCCTGAAGCCAGCTTTTGCGCACGGCCACCAGACTTCCCCAATAAAAACTGTTTTGGAAGGTATCCGGAGACCAGTCCGGCTTATACCAGGGATCTGACTTGCATGTGCCGCCATTCTCCCACACATCTTCATCTACATAGGCCATCAGGATCTGTGGGTGGGCATCAAAATAATCCTCCAAAAGCTCCGTGGCTCCCACCTCTATCACACCTTCTCCAACCCGAATCAGGGTGACCTGAGACTCCTCACCGCTTCTCTCCTGACATGCAGAAAACGCCGCACTTTCTTTCGCCCGGGTTATCCACTGTTCGTATGTGATTTTCTTTGCCGCAAGCCGGGTTTGATATCTTTTTTCCCAAAAAGCACTCAGCTGCTGCTTTATCATCCCGCGGATCCCCATGGGTCTCTCCTTCCGGCAGTGTCTTATCTTTTCAAAAAGCCGCCGCTTTTTTGCGCCATATCCTGCGCCATCGCCTCCGAGATCCTTACGATCTCAAGCTTCACCTGCAGGCGATTCTCCTTCTCGCGCTGCAGCCGTTCCACGCGAAGGTTCATATTAGGGTCCTTTGTGGAAAATACAATGCTTGGCAGCCCGCCTGTCTCTTTCGCAGGGTTGATCATCCTGCCATTAACCACCATCACGCGCTTATTTTCCGCTGCGATTTCCATATCGTTCCAGGTAAGCTTCAGAATCTTCACCAGACAATAGTCCATGGAAGGATCGATGCGAAGCGTCTTCACATCACCGCTTACCTTGATCTCAAATTCAATCAGATTCTCACCCTGATAGGCATCCGGCAGGAAGTAAGACAAATCTTCCCGATAACCTTCCCCTCTGTCCTCATAGATCTGCACCCGATTCACAGCCGCAGAGTCCTCATATCTGTCAATCCACTCCTGAGGTTTGGTGATCCGATATCCGATATCACCTCGAAGCAGCGCCATGGAACGCTCATTTCCATTGACCATGGACTGAAAATCCAGTTCCTGCTCCCGAATCCTCTTTGCCTGATCCTCACTGATCTGCAACTCCTCCAAAATCTTTGCAAGAGGCAACTTTTCTCTCCTGGAATCCTCCAGCATATAGCAGTACAGTGCGCGGTAGGCAAGATCTTTTGCGGAAATCTTCTCTTCCATCGTCCACTCATAGTCGATCAGCGTCCACTGTGAGCCGGATACCAGAATATTGGAAAAAATCAGATCAAAATCTGCAACCGGACATTCTTCGCCGTAGCCGGTGCACTTCACAAACTCCCTGAAGTAAACAAGAAATCCTTCCTCGTCTCCCTGCTCCAGGCATCTGTCCATCAGTTCGGAAAGAGGTGTTCCGTCAATATATTCAAAGTTCACGGAGCCGTCGTCCTTAAGATTGCAGGTATTTATCTCAAGACCGGAGCCCTCGTATCGCTTGCTCAGCGCATCATAAAACTTTTGTATGTTCCGCACATGAGATTCTGCCTGTGCCGACATGGGATGCTTCGATACGCTCCTTGCACCGGATTGATCCTGACTGATCTGGGTCCTGATGCAGTACTCGGGCGCGCGGTCGTTGGAATATTTTACATATTTTACCTCAAATTCCTCACCCACAACAACAAGATAAGAATTGGAGAACACAGGGAACAGCCCTTCCTCGATCAGGCCGTCATAGGCATCCTTCTCATGAAAGAGCAGCATTCTGTCTCTGTCAAAGTTCCTGAGGTTGTTGGAAAGCTCTCCCTTGCCCGGTAAATGATCATCGCTGTAAAGGGTGGTCAGGAATTTGTAATCGGGATAGGGATAATAGAAATGGTACTCCGAAACACCACAGGCTTTGAATATCTTCTCAAGGCCCGGACGGCCGAAGGTACGCACTCCGCCTCCCTCAGTATAATTTTCAATGCCGCCAAAGTAAGTGCCCAAATGGTCCTCCTTGCAGCCGGCAAAGTATTTCAGTCCGTATTTGTTCTCAATGGCAATGATCAGTCTTCCTCCCGGGGCCAGATGACGCATCAGGATCTTGAGAAAATCCTCGTAGGGAGTCTCGCCGCCGATGTAACCCTGACCGTATTCAAACACACCGATCAGGCAGATATAATTGTAATCTGCTGCTAAGGACGGTTCAATATCCTTAAAATTGCCCACATGGATCGTCACATTGTCACACTCTTTATGGCGGTATGCATTGATCAGACTTCTCTTTTTGGAGAGATCCACGCAGGTCACACTCCCTGCTTTGCGGGCAAAGGCACCTGTAATGGCACCGCAGCCGCTTCCCACCTCAAGAACCTTATCCTCCCCGCTTATGGGAAGCCAGTCCACAATATTTTCCCTGAGGGGCGAAAGGTGATACAAAACCGGCCACTTTTTGCGCTGGCTGATGATATGTGTAAACTCTGCCTCATCGTAGTTCTGCACGATCTCTAGAAGCTCGTCCTCCACCTGTCCGTCACAATAATAATCCTGCCCCGGATATTTACTGTAATCAAGGGTTACTTTTCCAATCGTCTCTGTCATACTTTCGTCATCCAATCATTTTGCTTCCTGTTGGCGGACTACTGCCCGCTTTCTGCCACATCTGTCACTGTCACCCGGGAATCCATATCGTAATATCCCACGGTATTCTTGTCGGATACCACCGTAATATTCAATGCATCGTACAGGCGATGGTACACTTCAAACGTGTCTTTGTTATATCCGGTCACACCCAGTGACAGAAGATATTCTCCGCCCTGCAGGCTCATTTTCTGGGTGAAGGTCACTTCCTTTACCTGCCCGGGCTCTGCGCTGTCCAGATAAGCCTTTTCAATCATCGTATTGGTGCCGGTGATCTCTGTTCCTATAATATTCTTGAAAGAAACTGCAAAGATTGGGGCCGGAATGTGCTCATAGATGCGCACCTTCATGTGAATGGTGAACTCACTGCCCTTGACAACTGCCATGGTTCTTACACCCCGGTCATCTGTCACATAAAACTCTTCAATTTGCGCCTTCTTGTCGCCATACTCCAGAAGGTGGGGATTCTGTCCCAGCGCCTCAGCCTGCTGTGCACTTCCCGTGGCTGTTTCCGCACCGCCCTCCTGAGGAAGCTCCTGTTCCTCCTGTTCCGGCACCTCATACTGGCCTACCAGCACTCTCTTGTAAGCATCGATCATTTCCTTGGGACTTCCTTCTCCCAGAAGACTTCCCTTGTTCAGTAAAAATACCCTGTCACAGTATTTGCTGATACTGCTCAGGTCATGGCTTACAAAAACAATGGTCTTACCCATTTTCTTAAATTCTTCAAACTTATGATAGCACTTTGCCTGGAAAAATACGTCTCCCACGCTCAGGGCCTCATCTACGATCAGAATCTCCGGCTCAATATTGATCGCCACAGCAAAAGCCAGTCGTACAAACATACCACTGGAATAAGTCTTCACAGGCTGTGTCACATAATCGCCGATATCCGCAAACTCCAGAATCTCCGGGAGCTTTGCGTCAATCTCCTTCTCCGAAAAACCCATCATGGTACCGTTCAGATATACATTCTCGATACCGTTGTACTCCATATTAAAGCCGGCACCCAGCTCCAGCAGAGCAGAAATCCTGCCGTTAACCTTCACCTCGCCCTCCGTGGGGTTCAGCACGCCGGTTATGATCTTAAGAATAGTGGATTTACCGGAGCCGTTGGTTCCGATGATACCTACCGTCTCTCCCTGATGGATCTGCATATTCACGCTATTCAGGGCATAATGAAGCTTGGCTTTCCCTTTTTTCAGTCCGAAAGCCTCTTTCAGTCTGTCCGAAGGTCTGTCGTACAATTTATATATCTTTTTCACATCTCTGACGTCGATCGCCAGTGTCTTGTCATCCATTTTTGTTCTCCTGTTAGAGTTAATCCTCAACGTTCAGCACGCGCCCATTCGCGCGCTCTCTTCCGTTCAGCACGCGCCCATTCGCAAAGCCGCACCTGCGGTGCTCTCCGGCGCTTCGCGCCTACCTTTGCTCATGATCGGGCGCTCCCTCAGTGCCGATATCCGGTCAAAAATTCGTGCAAGCACGATTTTCGGACCGGATACCTGCACTGGCTGAACTGTTACAACACGTCTGCAAAGTGAACCTTCAAACGCTTGAAGACCAGCGCGCCCACTCCGAACAGCACCACTGTCACGATCCAGAAATATGTGGTGGAGAAAAAGTCATGAAAGAACCATTGCCGCTCATAAATGGCACTCCGGTATCCGTTTACGATATACACAAGAGGATTCAGCTTCAGAACAATCTGCCACTTCTCACTGAGCCCGTCCATGCTCCACAGAATAGGAGTCGCCCACATACCGATCTGCAACACAATACTGATAATCTGGGAAAGATCCTTGAAAAATACCACCACGGCACAGGTCGTATAACAAAGAGCCAGCACGAAGATAAACAGGCAGAAACTGTAGTAAAAGATCTGCACCGTATAGATCGTAGGGTAATAACCGTAAAGGGCCGCGATGATCAGCAGGACCACAACGAAAAATGCATGGATAAAGGTGGCAGCGATAATCTTGATAATGGGAAGAATGCTGATCTTGAACACAACCTTTTTCACCAGATAATTGTATTCCAGCAAAGCATTGGTTCCGTTGTTCAGTGCCTCATTAAAGAAAAACCAGGGAACCAGACCTGCCGTCAGAAACAGCACAAAGGGAACTTCCACGCCATCGCGCAGTACGCCCGCCCGACTGTGCATGATCAGATCAAATACCACATAATACATGGCCACCGTAACCACGGGCTGGGCCATGGCCCACACAGCGCCGAGATAGGAGCCTGCATATCTCTTTTTAAAATCATTTTTGGCAAGCTTCCAGATCAGATGACGGCTCTGATACAGCTCCGCGGGAAGTACTGTTATCTTGTCATACAGTTTTACAAACACAAGACAGGACACTGCAATCACCGCGCAGGAAACGATCTTCTTGATCAGTTCCTCCTGCGGATCCGCCACCGGATTGTGATGGAATAGGATAATGGCGGCAACCACGGCTCCCAATAGGAGAACCAGCGCGATACCACACTTCTTTGTTATCTTCATGTATCTTCCGACCTCTCTTATTTCAGTCCTCTTTCAGCCTTGTACGCGGACAGACCACCCCACTTGGTATCCTTCTCGGACAAAAGCAGCTCCATTCCCTCCGGAATCGGCCACTCTACGCCGATCTCGGGATCGTTGTAGAAAAGTCCGCCCTCGTCATTGGGATGATAAAAGTCCGTACACTTATAGCAAAACTCCGCATAATCGGAAAGAACCAAAAAACCGTGTGCAAAATTCTTAGGAATAAAAAACTGCTTCTTATTCTCCTCGCTGAGCAGCACACCGTACCACTTGCCGAAGGTAGGGGATCCCTCTCTCAAGTCCACAGCAACGTCAAACACCTCACCCTTGATCACGCGGACCAGCTTGTCCTGAGGAAACTCCTTCTGAAAATGCAGACCTCTGAGCACGCCCTTTCGGGAAGCAGACTGGTTGTCCTGCACAAATTCCACATCAATGCCTGCTGCCTTGTAATCATTATAGTGATAGGTCTCCATAAAATAGCCTCTGGCATCCCCGAACACTGTGGGAGTGATGATCTTCAATCCTTCTATTTCACAAGTCTCAACTGTAATTTTACCCATTTTTCTATATCCTTTCCAAGATAGATCTACAATAAAACTATTATAACAAATATTTCCTCTTATGGCTAGTTCTTTTGATGAATCCGGCGTTTTCTCAAGATTCTATGGAAAAGCGGGCATATTTTTTTGGGGACATACCCACCTCATTGGTAAACGCTTTGAGAAACGCATTATACTGGCGGAAGCCGCAGGCCAGCGCAACCTCCAGGGTCGGCCTGCCCTCACTCAAAAGATCCTTTGCCAGTGTGATCCTTTTCGCGTTCACATATTTGTGGACCGTGGTGCCTGTGGCATTTTTAAATACTTTACACAGATAAGACTGTGACAAAAAGAAGTGCTCTGCCAACGCCTGGATACTGATATCCTCGGTAATGTGGGAGTTCAGATAGGAAAGGATCTCCTCTCCTATTTTACTGCCGGCAACCGGAACAGAAAGCATCGCTCCCTCTTCCGCGCCGCGCTGCATCGGAAGACTGTTTAAAAAGACCATAAGCTGCAGAAACAAGGCGTACTCCAACAGATCCCTTCCGTACTCTTCCGTATTCTCCAGTTTGTGCAAGTAAAAGCGCAGACGCTCCTGCTCCTTGGCAGAAAGTTTCAGCATCCCGCGCCCCACATCCTCGGCACCCGGGAAACAATCCGCAAGATTGGTCTGCTTGGAAGAGATTTCCTTCAGATAATCCGGAAAGATAAAAAGCACATACCTTTCATGGAGATCTTCCCCTTCGAAATGAGAAAAATAATGCCATTCTCTGGGAGAGATGTACAACAGATCTCCCGGTTCCACATCGTAAGTATGGCTGTCTACGTGAAATCTCTTTCCGCCGGACAGGAGAAAAAAGATCTTATAGCAGCCGGTAGTATCAATATTGAAATTTTTATTTAGATGAAATAAATGTGCTATGGCATAAGTCCCGGTCTGTACACAGGATCTGAATGCTGCATGATAAGAATTGAAAACCTGCATTTCTCCTCCAAAAACCCTTGGTTTTTTTAGTGTCTACTACAGATATACTATAAATTTTGCGGCAAAGTCAATGCAATTTACCGGTTTTTATCCAACTGAATAAAAAAGTGAGTTTTTACAACAAGAAAAGAGTAGGAATCCGCCAAGAAATATGCAAAAATATTATAAAGCAAAGGAGTAATATGCATGGAACTTGAACTGATCAAAGAAAAAATCATACAGGCTATCGACGAAAACCGCCGGGAGATCATTGCCATCGGAACTGCCGTACAAAACAACCCCGAAACCGGTTACCGGGAAGAAAAGACCTCAAAGCTGGTGCGGGAGACCTTTCAGAATTTGGGGATCTCCTACCGCTATCCCGTGGCCTACACCGGTGTGAAAGGCACTTTGCCCGGAAGACATGCGGACAGTACAGTCTGCATTATCGGTGAAATGGATGCACTGAAATGCGCCGGCAGCGTGATTGCAGACGAAGCAGGGAATGCTCACGCCTGCGGCCACAATGCCCAGACAGCAGCCATGTTGGGGGCTGCGATCGGACTTTCCAGAAGCGGTGTTATGGCGGAACTGGACGGCAACGTCAGCTTTATGGCCGCTCCCGCAGAGGAGTTTATTGAGCTGGATTATCGCAAACAATTGCGTGACGAAGGAAAAATACAGTATTTTGGCGGCAAACAGCAACTGATTGCCGAAGGCGCCTTCGACGATATCGACATGGCCATGATGATCCATGCCAGACCGGACCAACCGGAGCCCAAACTGTACACCAGAGGGCACACTCTGGGATTCATGGCCAAAACCATTACTTTTCACGGAAAAGCAGTGCACGGAAGCACTCCCTTCGACGGTGTCAATGCTCTGAACGCAGCATCCCTCGCCATCCTGGGAATACATGCCAACAGAGAAACTTTCCGAGAGGAAGACCGGATTCGGATCCATCCCATCATCACCAAAGGCGGAGATGTGGTCAACTCCGTTCCGGACGAAGTGATCATTGATACCTACATAAGAGGCGCTACCCGTGAAGCCATCATGAAAGGGAATACTGCTGTAGAAAGAGCCGTAAGCGGAGCGGCGCAGATGGTAGGCGCCCACGCCACCGCAGAAAATATTCCCGGATATCTCCCCCTCAGGGAAAACCCTGAGCTTTCAGACATCATAGAAGAGAACGCCGGGAAACTTCTGGGACCTGAAAGTGTGATATGCGGGCAGGAGGTCACCGGCTCCACAGACATGGGAGATCTGAGCCATATCATGCCCGTGATTCATCCCACCATCGGCGGATTTGCCGGGTCTGCGCACAGCCGGGAATTCCATGTGACCGACGAGGAAACCGCCTACATCCTCTCCGCCAAGCTCCTTGCACTGACAGTTGCTGATCTTTTGTATGACCGGGCACACAAGGCACGGTCCGTAATGGAAAGGTTCGAGCCGCAAATGTCAAAAGATGCTTACCTGAAATACTTGCAGGATGCAAAATAAAAGAATAAACTAAGAAAGGGAACAGAATGAACAGAGAAAGAGAAAAATGGACGGAAGAAAAATTAAATAACCTGCTGACCGCTCCCAGCGACGCGCTGGTAGAAGACATCAGGAAAATCAACGGAGATATCCTTGTTCTGGGAGCCGGCGGCAAGATGGGCCCCAGCCTGTGTGTTCTTGCCAAAAATGCCATTAAGAAAGCCGGTCTCACAAAGAGAGTCATTGCGGTATCCAGAGGAACCGACGCCGACGCCACACAGTATATGAAAGATAACGGTGTGGAAGTGATCCCTATGGACCTGCTGGACACCGAGGCACTGTACAGTCTTCCCGACGTGGAAAACGTGATTTACATGGCCGGCAAAAAGTTCGGTACAGACGGCAACGAGTGGCAGACCTGGTCCATGAATTCCGTGCTTCCGGCTTTTGTGGCCGATAAATTCAAGAAATCCAGCATTGTTGTATTTTCCTCCGGAAACGTTTATCCCATCATGCCGCTGAATAACTGCGGCTGCAAGGAGAGAGATCCTTTAAGCCCCATCGGCGAATACTCCATGAGTTGTCTGGCAAGAGAGCGCACCTTTGAATACGCATCCCACGCCTTTGGCACCAAAGTCCTTATTTACAGACTTTCCTATGCCATAGATTTAAGATACGGTGTACTCTTTGACGTTGCAAACAAGATCATGAACGGCGAAAAGATCAGTCTTGCCACACCCTGTTTTAACATTATCTGGCAGGGAAGTGCCAACGAAGTTGCCATTCGCTCCCTCCTGCATGCCGAAGCGCCTTCACAGATCATGAATGTGACAGGCCCCGAGATGGTCTCCGTAAAGCAGGCAGCAATTGAACTGGGCAAGTATCTGGGCAAAGAGCCTCTGTTCGAGGGCGAGCCCGGCAATGATGCGTATCTTCTGAACGCCGGCGTTGCCACCGAAGCCTTCGGTTATCCGGCAGTGAACGCCAAGACCTTGATCCGTTGGCAGGCCGAATGGCTCCTGGATGGCGGAAGAACCTTAAACAAGCCCACTCACTTTGAAGAGCGCAAAGGAAAATACTAGGAGGTGCCTTATGGACAGACATGAGATTGCATTGCAAAAGCTTGCGGAGGGTGTGATGATTCCGGCAACACCGCTGGCTCTGGATGAAAACAGAAAATTCAACGAGGACGGACAAAGATTACTCATGAAATATTATCTGAACAGCGGGGTGGGCGGAATCGCCACAGCAGTACATACCACGCAGTTTGATATCCGCAAGCCGGAACATAATCTTTTTGAGCCGGTCCTCAAACTGGTGTCGGAAGAAATCGATGCTTTTGAAAAGAAAAACAATACCGTCATCGTAAAAGTCGCCGGCGTCTGTGGCACTGAGGAACAGGTTCTCCGGGAAGCAAAGCTCGCCCGCCAATACGGCTATGACGCAGTACTGTTAAGCCCCAGCGGATTGTCCCAGTTGACGGAAGATGAATTGATTGAACGCACTGTTCTTGTGGCCAAAGAAATGCCGGTGATCGGTTTTTATCTGCAACCTGCCGGCGGAGGACGCATCTTCTCCTACCGCTACTGGGAACGGCTGTGTGCCATTGACAATGTAGTGGCTATCAAGTGCGCCTCTTTCAATCGCTATACAACCATGGATGTGGTGAGAGCAACCGCTCTGTCCCACAGAGCTGATGCGATCACTCTCTACACCGGCAATGACGACAATATTGTGATCGACCTGCTGACCAAGTACAAATTCACCAAAAACGGCCAGACTGTTACCAAGTCCTTTGAAGGAGGTTTGCTGGGTCATTGGTCTGTATGGGCGAAAAAAGCCGTGGAGATTTTTAACCGCACCAAGGATGCCAAAAAGAGTGACACCGTACCGGAAGAGCTTCTGACTCTTGCAGCAGAGATTACCGATGCTAACTCCGCATTTTTTGACACCGCCAACGGCTTTGCGGGCTGTACCGCAGGACTTCACTATATTTTGAAAAAACAGGGACTGATGAAGACCATATACTGTCTGAATCCCGAAGAGACCATGTCTCCCGGTCAGGCTGAAGAGATTGAAAGAGTTTACGCGGCCTATCCTCATCTGAACGATGATGCATTTATAGCCGGACACATTGATTCCTGGAGGTGATAGAATGCTCAATCTCGGACTTACTTCCGTGACTTTCCGCGCTTTTGGCTATACGGAAGTCATTGAATACTGCAAAGCCTGCGGACTTACCTGCATCGAGTGGGGAAGCGACGTACACGTTCCCCAGACCGATCCGGAAAATGCACGGGCCGTAAAGGCCGCCTGCGACAGCGCCGGGATCTCTGTCTGCTCTTACGGATCCTACTACACTCTTTGCTCCTACGACAATTATGAAGAGGTCTTTCAGGACTATCTTGATACTGCCGTCATACTGGGAGCTCCCCTGATCCGTCTCTGGGCCGGCAACCTCAGTTATGACAAGGCCGATACCGCATATTACGAGAGAGCCGTGGAAGAAACCCGCCGAATTTGTGACATGGCCATAGAACACGGTGTCATGCTGGCATTTGAGTTTCATAACGGTACCCTGTGCGACACAGGGGAACATGCTTTGCAGCTCTTCTGGGATATTTCCAAAGATAATTTCGGCATGTACTACCAGTATGATTTGTTGGTTTCTCTGGAAGAAAACTACGCTTCTCTTGACAAAATGCTTCCCTATCTCAACATGGTCCACGTGGGATTTTGCACCAGGGATTTTAAGCGCCTTTATGTAGATGAAGAAAATGCAAAGGAGTACTGGACCACGGTTGTCTCCCGGTTGCAGAAAAACGGTCTGAAACTCAACCTTCTGTTTGAGTTTTTGAAAGATACTTCCTTAGACGGGCTGCGTCATCAGACCTGTGCCATGAGATCTATCCTGTCAGGCACTCAGAAATCATGCAATGTAATCCCATAGGAGGATATAAAAATGATTAAAGTAGCACTAATCGGAACCGGCAAGATCGCCGCAACACATCTCAGGTCCATAGGTAGCACAGACGAATGTGAAGTATGCGCTCTGTGCGATATCAACGAGGCTGCGGTCAGCAAGCTTGCAAAAGAATACGGCGTACCGTACTTTACGGATTATCGCGATATCCCCGATCACACAGACGCCGATGCGGTCATCATCAACCTTCCCCATAACCTGCATTGCGAGAGTACCGTCTTCTTCCTGGAGCACGGCCTGCATGTCCTGGTTGAAAAACCCATGGCCAACACTGTGGAAGAATGCGACCGTATGATCGCTGCCGCAAAGCGGAGTGGGAAAAAGTTGGCAGTGGGCCATACGATGCGATATTTAAAAGCTTATCCCTGGTTGAAGGAGGCAATCCGCGAGAAGCGCTACGGCGAATTGTGTATGATCACAGGTTTCCGCTGTGAGGATTACTTTACGGACGACCGTCCCAGATGGTTCCTGGACAAAGCAAAGGCCGGAGGCGGCATCGGCATGAACTTAGGCGCCCATGCCCTGGACTCTATCTTCTATGTTTTGGGGGAAAATGATCCGGAGATCACGGCCGGTTTCGGAAATACAAAGAATGGTTACAACGTTGAAGGTCATATGCAGTTCATGCTCAAATTCCCCAGCGGAGTGAGCATGTGCGAAACCCTTTGCGGCTACATGTATTGCGGCCATGAAGTGACTTTCTATTTTACTGACGGCGCGCTGAGACTGGATGGCGGTATCCGCCTGCAGCAAATGATCGACGGAAAGTGGGAACCTATTGACTTGCAGGAAGACTGGCAATACATGGCCCGCGAGCTCGTTGACTTCTGCCGTTTCCTCCGGGACGAACCCAACATGATCTGCGACGGTCCCCAAGGCAGAACTGTCATCGCCGCATTAAACCGCATATACGAATCTTAGATATAATCTTATTATTCAAAACAAAACCTGTAATATTATGCCGTCGGACCGGACAACTGGTCTGCGGGACAAAATAACTGCCGGACAGCATATGTTTTGTATAGCGGCACGCTCTCGCTCCGTGAAAAATCGTAGCGGTGCTAAACTCAAGATGGAACCTGCGGTTCCACTTTCGCGGCGCAACTTATTGCGCCTGGCGCCTGACGTTTTTCAAGGGCCTTTTATACAAAACATATGTTGCCCGGCAGTTATTCTGTCCCGCAGGCCGGTTGCCCGGCCCGACGGCATAACATTTCGGGTTTTGTTATTTTAATATCCCAGATAACTCCAGTTCATATCAACATTTCCGCTGATACCGCTGACTTTACCGGTGGACTGATACTGCCACAGATCGTATCTTCCGCCATAGGTGGGAGCTGCTGCATACTGCGCCAGCCAAATCTTGTATGCGCTCAGGGACCCTGCATCCATCTTGGTCTCCAGCCAGTTCTTGTTGGCATAGATACCGGCTGTATAACCGCCGGATTGGATGGTCTGACAGAATGCCTTGCACACTGCCGTTCTGGTGGCCTTGTCGATACTGTCCGCACGGCCGCCACTGGCTTCCACATCAAGGAAGATCGGGTAAGAAATCTTGTAATTCTTCACCTGTTCCAGCACCATGGAAGCTTCTTCTATCGCCTCTGCCTCACTGACTGCCTGGGTAAAGAAGTATACGCCCACCTTCAATCCGGCATCCGTAGCCCCCTTGATATTGGTCTTGAACTTGGGATCCTCGATCAGAGCACCCTGAGAAGAGCCTCTGTATCCGCTTCGGATGATCACATACTCAATACCGGAATTCTTAACTGCCTTCCAGTCGATGGTGCCGTTCCACTTGGATACATCGATTCCCCTGATTCCGGAACCGGTATACAGTGCACCGTAGGAGTCAAAGTAGTATTTTGCGCCCTGAATAACCTGTTCTCCCGTAACTTTCTTGCCGGTAGCATCAAAGTAATAAACCTTGCCGTCGATAGTCTGCCAACCGGTATATGTCACATTGCCTTTGATATAGAACTTTTCTGCAGTGTAATAGTCTGCATACACTGCTTCTCTGTAGACGCCGTCATCGAGCACGTAAATCTGCTGTTCATTCACATCCAGAAGCTTTGTAGTCTTATCCTTCTTGGGATCTGCCTTGACAGTCACTGTGCAGGCTGCCTTCGCTATTTCCACTTCATTTTCCACATATTTAACCGTGATGGTCACGCTTCCGGCTTTCACACCGGTGACAGTCACATCCTTGCCTTCCACCTTTACAGTAGCAATTTCTTTGTCAGAGGACTCTGCTTTGATCACCGCATTTTCTAAGACATTCTCCGGAACATTGGCCAATGTAGCCTTGAGCACCAGCGGCGTGTCCACAAATGCGACAGCAGTCTCTTTGTCCAGCTTCAGCGTAACCTTCGGTCCAACCTTGACCTTGATAACACATTTCGCCTCTGTAGCAGCTGCGGTGTTCTGAGCGGCATCCTTATAATTGACACTGACTGTTATCTCTGTCTCACCCTCTGCAACAGCAATAATGCTGATATTTCCCTGGTGATCATAGGTCACTGCAGCAACCGCTTCTTTACTTGAAGTAACCTTATAAGCAAGCTCCTTGCCCTCTGCAAAGTCAGCTGCCGTCGCCTTCACCTTCAAAATACTGCCGAGTGCCACAGTAAGCTCATCCTTCTCCACAGTCACAGTTCCCTTAGCCAAAGCAGCTTCGGTTACTGTCACCATACAGGTTGCTCCCTGTGCATCAGTCACTGCATCGCCACCGCTGACAGTGCCGGTAACCTTATAGGAAATTGCTGCAGTACCCTTACTCTTGGCAGTTACTTTTACCTCAAGTCCAATATCATCCACCGCTTCAACAGTAGCCACCGAAGGATTGCTGCTGGTCCATTCTATCTTCGTCGCAGTAACACCTTTGATCTCGGCCTCCAGCGTACAGGACTCTCCCACTTTCAGCGCTTCCGCACTGCTACTGATACCATAGCTGGGCACGGTCGTAACCTGAGAAAGTCTCAGGAAGCTTCCCAAGTAAGCAGTGGTTATCGGCTTGGAAAGAATCTTCATAGGATCCGTGATCGTAGCCTTCTCCACCTCCAGATAGCTCACAGGCTTCGTGGTACTCTCCACCCACTGTACGGTATTCTGCAGAGTGACCTCTACCTGAGTCTCATTCTTCTTGGTATCTTCCTTGGTAACGTTAACTTCCGCTTCCGTCTTGATCTCGTTCTTTACATCAACCTTTTTGTATTCGATATTTTTCTTGACCTCTACGGTCTTGATCGCGGACGGAAGGTAATAATTCTTATATTTCTCGTTGGTCAACTCCAGCACATCAACCTTGTAGCTGCCCGGGGTCAGTCCGGTCTTGTAAATAATGCCATCCATATCATCGTCTGACCATTCTTCGGTACCGCCGGAAGGAGTGGTCACGCTCACCGTAAACGGTACATTGGAGATCAGCTTATTGGTATCGCCATTTACAAATTTAATCTTTAAATCTTTCTGAATGGAGGAGGTACTCAGCTGGACTGTGATCAGCTTTGTATAGTCAATTTCTTCGTACTTATCCTTTTCCTCTTCTTCCTGTTTCTGCTGTTCCTGCTCTTTCAGAGCATCTGCCGCAGCCTTCTTTGCCGCCTCGGCATCTGCCACAGCCATGAGGCCTGCTTCACCGGGCAGACTGATCTGTGCAAGCTGGCTGCCCACACTGACAAAGCCTTCCACCTGCTTGTCATGAGTTTTTCCGGTCAAAAAGATACCGCCTGCAACGATAGCAAGAATCAGAACCAACACACCCGTGCAGGTAATGATCTTATCCATGGTTCCCATGTTGAGGAAGAAAGCAAACAGTCCGCGTTTCTTCTTTTCTTCTTCATAGTAACCCTCTTCATCCTCGTAGATCCAATCTTCCTGTTCTGCATCCGGGTCATATCCCTCGGCATAATAACCGTCTTCCGATTCGTAATCTTCCGCGTAATAGCCGTCTTCCGGCTGGCCATCCTCCGGATAATACTCTTCTTCAGACTCTGCATCTTCTGCGTAGTAGCCCTCCTCAGTTTCTGCTTCATCCTCGGCGAAGTACTCTTCCTCAGTTCCTTCTTCCGTATAATAAATCTCTTCCGATTCATATACGGATTCATCCTCTACAAAGACAGCCGGCTCCTCATAATACTCTTCCTCCTGCCCTTCGGCCGAGTAAGCATCATCTGACTCATATTCGGTCTCTTCAGAATAGTCTTCCCACTCGTCAAAGTCGATTCTGTCATCGTAAGGTCTCTTTCTATGATTAAATAGTTTCTTCATTTCGCCTGTTCCTTCCTGATGTACATGTCATTGGCTTAATAATTCTGTAACATTATATCATTTCAGCGCCTGCACTTCAAGGGAAAAAACATTTCTTCAGAATTTCTTAAATCTTTCTAATATTCTAGACATCTTCGCAATATAATAGTAAAATAAGTATGACAAGAATCATAAACAACCAATTTGTGCAAAACTGCCAAACGGCATACAGAAATCATAAAGTGAGGACATATGAAGCATAAGAATAACCCTAACGAGACACATAACATACCCGATTTAGATATCATCGATCTTGATACCGCCGATCTGGGCAGTTCCGATCCGGACGCCGAATATTCTGACATCTCCGATCTCTACACGGACACAGCCTATGAGGAGCAGGAGGACTCCCCGGAAGAGCCTTCCAGGAAGAAACGGTCTTCTACCAAGTACCTCCATCTTGCGTTTGTACTTGCATTGCTGCTCATCATCGGTCTGGTGTTCTGGCGGATCTGGAACTATGGAACCCTCAAGGATCTGGATGATTACGAGTCCGAGTACGTGCCTGAAGTTCTGGACAATATCGTACCTCTGCTGACGGATGAGGACGTCACCATAACAGATGACGGCAAGACTACCATCGTGGCTTTCGGCAACGCTCCCTTTGCAGATGACAGAGATGCAAAGGACAGTGTTCTCAATCTGATTGCAGCACAGACCGGTGCCACCATCTATAACTGTTCCGTAGGCGGCTCCTATCTGGCCGCGGAAGGGGCTACCTTAAGTTCGGAGATCGCTCCTTTAGATGCCTTCAACTTCTATTGGCTCACCACCGCCTTCTGTCTGCGCAACAATGGGCATGTATATCAGCAGATTTTCGATACGCTGGGGGACGATGCACCGGAAGACGGTATAAAAGCTTACGAGACCCTGATGGATATCGACTTTAACACGGTGGACGTGATCGTTCTCATGTACGACGGCAGCGATTACCTTGCCGGCCATTATATGTACACGGATGCAAACGATACTGATATCCAGCATTTTACGGGCAACATGTGCGCAGGCATCGATCTGATCCAAGAGACCTTCCCCCACATACGCATTATTGTCATGTCCCCTACCTACGCTTTTGCTCTCAACGAAGAGGGCCAGCAGGTGAGCAGCGATCAGTACCGTTACAATGGGCAGGACGTTCTTTCCACATACGTGATCAAGCAATCCGATTTTGCCTATGACCGAGGGGTTTCCTTTGTTGACAATCTGTACGGCACCATCAACGAGGACGATGCTCCCAAGTATCTGACCGACCACCTTCACCTGAATGCAGAAGGCAGAAAACTGGTGGCAGATAGATTTGTATATGCATTGAACTACTTTGACCAAAACAAAGAAGAATAATCTGATATTACAAAAATGCCGGCCTCTGCATTTTCAGAGCCGGCATTTTTGATTCTTACATTCTGGTGCCATCCCCGCTTATCAGTTCATCCTCACCTGCATCAACATTGTAGCAGAACAGTCCTTCAACAGTCCCCATATTTTTTATAAACGGCATCTGCCTTCCGGTTTTGTTGACCTGGCTGGAATTCATGACAGACAGAGCCTTCACTCTTGTACCCTCTTCAATTCCGATGGTAGCATGAGGACAGTGGGTTTCAATACGGTGCAAATTGGAGATGGACAGGGATTTCACATCCACATTGGTATCAATTTCTATCAACGGCCTGCGGTTACCTGCCACATCCACTGTCCCCGGGCATAGGGACGCATACATATTATCAATGGTAATATTTTCGAACAAAGGTCTTTCAGGCGTCTCATAATATTTACTGATAACAATGCCGCAGGCATAATAGCTTCCGTAAATATTAGAGATGTGAATGTTCCTCAGTATATTCCTGATGGCGAGAATCCTTACGGCACTGTGTGAATTCTGTCCGTAAATGCCATCAATCACTATATTCTCTATAGGGCCGTGGATACCGTCATCCGATGTGATGGCAACCGTATCATCATGGCATGCGCCCTTCAGATTTCTGATCAGACCGTTTTTACATCCGCCTTCCACATGAACTCCATCAAGATTCCACAGTTTAGGGCTTCCCTCCGTATATTCAAAGCACAGATTTTCAATGGTGAAATCCTCCACATAACTGATCTGCAGACCAAACAACACCGGATTTACAAGAGTCATGTCATGGGCATAAAATCCCCTGATACTGTTAAACCGGAAGCACATTCCGGTATACACATCCGGCAGCAAACGGGCCTTTCTGTCAAAGCCTGTCTTTTCCTCCCACTGAGTATAAGTAAGTCCCGTGTCAGGATCCGGATAATGAAGAGGATTGGGCTTCTGATTCCTGTGATTCATGTCCCAGATACCGCCACTGATTCCCACCCGCACGTTCCACTCCTCCGGCTCCGCATTCTGCACCATGGCACAGTTGCTGTTATCAGCCAGGCATATACGGGTATACCGATCCAGTTTCAGTTCCTGATTGGAGTGGATATAAAGAGTACCTCCGATCACATAATGCTTTTCAGGCACCGGAAGGTACACGCAGCTCATACCGCTGTCCAGCATCTCCTGAATCGCCGGACGGTCATCGTGAATACCGTCACCATACAACATGTTTTGTAATTTCATTGTAAACCTCCTGTCTGCTTGTTCGCTTCATCTGTTAGAACGGGTTACATAACAATATTACCGCCAGAATACCGATCACAATACCCACCAGCTTCTGTACATTGAATTTTTCCTTGAAAACAAGGCGGGATGCCAGCAGTGAGAGCACCAGCCCTCCACCATTGACCACCGGAAAGAAAACTGCACTGTCCATCACACCTGACAGATACAGATTGATCTTATTGTTGAGCGCGGCACAGACGCCGGCAAATACCATAATTCCCAACAGTTTCCTTGTGATTTCCTGCTTCAGCACCGGACCTGATTTTACCGCTGTCAGGCGGATCAGGGAGAATAGTGCCGACACCCCAAACGCGATCAGCAGAAAACCGTCCAGCTCTCCTTTGTAGTCAGTACTCTGATGCCACTTCTGCAGCACACCGATCAGACCTGTCAGGATAAAAGTAGCAGTCGCATATAAGAGCCACAGCCAGGAAGCTTTCTTCTGCGTTCCGGAATAATCCACGGAACACACAAAACTTATGAGCATCAGAACGATACCGACAACCTGTATTCCCGAAATATTCTCATTCCACAGGGCATATCCTGACAGCGCCGGTATGATGGTAGAAAGAGAAACAATCACCGAGGTATAGGAATACGGACCCTTGTCCAAGGCTTTCAGGTTGAATATCTGTTGTGCAGCAGTGATAACTCCAAATACAATACCAAGCAAAACCGTAAACCATGATACCGTGATCTCTTTAGAACTCAAAAGAAGCACGACTGCGCCTGCAAAGGAAACTACCCCGTTGTAGGCAAAGTACATCGTATTCTTATGTATAAATTTGTCTCCGGAATATTTCCTGATCATGCCGCCAAACAGACAGGCAGCCATGGAAATACCTAGCAGCACATAAGTCATTTACGCGCCTCCTCGACCTTCTTTTTCCCTATTATACCTCATTCCTTAATTGTAATCCGAAATTCCATACCCATGATTCCGGACACTCCTTAATAAGTTAAATATATTGCTGAAGAGAAAGGTATGGATTTTCTCTTACAGATTTTAAGAGATCAGTTTGGATATTGGTCTCTTTTCTGTTATCCTTAAGACGCCGGCGGCAAAGAAAGGAGTCGCCTATGTCTAAGTTTTTAACCTTTGAAGATCGTCTGACAATCGAGAAAGGTCTTCGTGAGAATCAGTCCTTTGGAACAATCGCAAAAGAGCTTGGAAAGGATCGAACTACTGTAGCAAAAGAGATCAAGAAGTATGCTCATGACCTCAAAAGCGGTTATTCCAATTACCCTTATAATGCCTGTGTACACCGAATAGCATGTAAAGCGAAGAAAATCTGTGGTGCAGCCTGTACAAGACCGAATTCCACTATCAAATGCAGTATCTGTAACAAGTGTAATGACAACTGTCCTCAATTCGTGGAGGAAATCTGTCAGGGAAGATTTAAACCACCCTATGTTTGTAATGGCTGCAGCCAGTATGGTAAATGTACCTTGAAGAAGTACATCTATAATGCGGAAGATGCTCATCTGCAGTTCTCCGGAAATCTTTCGGAAAGCAGAACCGGCATCATGGCTGCGGAATCAGATTTGTTTCGGATAAATGCGTTGATCACGCCGCTTATCAAACAAGGACAGTCCATCCATCAGATCTATGTGAATCATGCGGATGAGCTGATGTGCAGCGAAAAAACGTTGTACAACTACATTGATGCCTGCTTTTTTGAGATAAGGAACATCGATCTTCCACGCAAAGTTAAATATCGTCCGCGTTATAAAAAGCCTGAATTCAAGGTTGATAAAGGCTGTCGTGTAGGTCGCAATTATCAGGAATTTCAGAAATATCTGGAGGATAACCCTGAAACTACCATTGTGCAGATGGACTCCGTGATAGGTGAAGTAGGAGGGAAATGTCTGTTGACCATCCACTTTGTAGAAACGAGCCTGATGCTTGCATTTCTTAGGGATGCCAATACTTCAAAATCTGTCATAGACATCTTTAACCTGCTTGATAAAGCACTTGGTCCAGTATTGTTTAACCAGTTGTTTCCGGTAATCCTTACGGACAACGGAAGTGAATTTTCGAATCCTAAAGCCCTGGAATACAGAGAAACTTTCGCAGGCACAGATTCTCTCAGGCGAACAAGGATTTATTATTGTGATCCGAGCAAACCTTATGAGAAAGGTTCAATCGAAGTCAATCACGAGCTCATTCGAAGGGTATTGCCCAAGGGAACCAGCTTTAATCACCTTACGCAGGAAGATATTTTCTTAATGATGGATCATATCAATTCCTACAAAAGAAAAAAGCTGAACAACCGTAGCCCATACGAAGCGTTCAGCTTTTATTACGGAGAAGAAGTTCTTCAGAAGCTTGGATGCCATCAGGTACCAGCTGATGATATCATTCTAAAGCCTGCTCTTCTCAAAAAGTAACCCATAAACCTGTAATGACATGCCGCCGGAAGTCAAACTCATACCACTAAAAAAGGGGTGGAATCTCCAGTTACAAAATATGCTGAGCGAGATTTGACTTCTGTTTGCCATACAAAATTTATGTGCTGAACTAATTATATCAAAGTACACGGGAAAGGTAAACTCTGGATTTTCGCTTACAAAACGGGATTTTCGTTTACAAAAGGGGAATCTCGCTTACAAAAAGAGAGTCTGGTTTACAAAATGTAAGTTCTCGTTTTACAAA
>JAZNMF010000050.1:0-8912 GCA_045579545.1 Acetatifactor sp.
CAGGCCTGCTCACCGCACCACATAGCCTTCACGAAGCCGGATTTTTCAGAGAAAATCTTCTCGAACTCTTCCATATTGGCTGCAGTATAGGTATGCTCTTCTCTGTGGGCTCTTGCTCTCTCCAGCATCTCCTTTTGGATGGTATCCAGCAGTTCGCCTACTTTCGCCTCCAGCTCATCCAGCGCAACTTCGATCTTCTCTCTGGTATCTCTTCTGCAGATCACGCACTTGCCGGCCTCGATATCCTTGGGGCCGATCTCCACGCGGATAGGGTAGCCTCTCATCTCTGCCTCGGAGAACTTCCAACCGGGAGACTTGTCGCTGTCATCCACTTTTACGCGGAAATTAGATTTCAGTCTGTCGCGCAGTTCATAAGCCTTGTCAAGCACGCCTTCCTTCTTCTGTTGGATGGGAACGATGCACACCTGAATGGGTGCCACCTTAGGAGGCATTACCAGACCCTCGTTGTCGCCGTGTACCATGATAATAGCGCCGATCAATCTGGTGGTCATACCCCAGGAAGTCTGATGAACGTGCTTCAAGGTATTGTCCTTATCTGCAAACTGAATATCAAACGCTTTAGCGAAACCGTCACCAAAGTTGTGGCTGGTACCGGACTGCAGTGCCTTACCGTCGTGCATCAGCGCTTCGATGGTATAGGTAGCCAAAGCACCTGCAAACTTCTCCTTCTCTGTCTTCTGTCCCTTAACCACGGGAATCGCCAGCACTTCCTCACAGAAGCTTGCGTAAACATTTAGCATCTGAATGGTTCTTGCCTCAGCATCCTCTGCTGTTGCATGAGCGGTATGTCCCTCCTGCCACAAAAACTCTCTGGAGCGCAGGAAAGGTCTGGTCTCCTTCTCCCAGCGCACTACAGAACACCACTGGTTATAAACCTTGGGCAAGTCTCTGTAGGAGTGGATGTCATTCTTATAAAAATCGCAGAACAGTGTCTCAGAGGTAGGTCTCACGCACAGTCTCTCCTGCAGAGGATTCAGTCCGCCGTGGGTAACCCAAGCCACCTCAGGTGCAAATCCCTCTACGTGATCCTTTTCCTTCTGAAGCAGGGACTCCGGAATAAACATAGGCAGATATACATTCTCCACTCCGTTCTCCTTAAATCTGGCATCCAACTGCTTCTGGATCAGCTCCCAGATCGCATAACCTGCAGGCTTGATCACCATACAACCCTTAACGCTGGTATAGTCGATCAGCTCAGCCTTCTTCACCACATCAGTATACCACTGGGCGAAATCCACATCCATGGAAGTGATCGCTTCCACCATTTTCTTCTCAGCCATTTTCATATCTCCTTTTCTTTTTAAAGATTCGTGTTCTCCAGTTCAGACGCGCCATTCGCGCTTCCTCACCTGCTCTCCAGTTCAGACGCGCCATTCGCAAAGTCGCGCGCTTCACGCGCTTTCCCGTTGCTTCGCAGCTAACTTTGCTCATAAAGCGGCGCTCCGCTCATCTGCTAGGGCAAGCGTGCATTCATGCAAGCATGATGCGCGCTTGCCTTAGCAGATGGCTGAACTGGAAAAATATAAAAAAACCTTCCATCCCGTAAGGGACCGAAGGTTCGGCGGTACCACCCTAATTAACACCGCTGAAAGCGGCATTCTGCTCATTCTACCGTTAACGCCGGTGCTACGCTGTACTTCCGGTCTGGCACCGTCGTACAGGACTCCAAGGCAGGTTCGGGATGCTTTACATAAGGACCTCACAGCCGCACGCTCACGTGCCACGCCCTCTCTCTGGAATGCTTCCTATCCGTACTATTCCTCTTCTCCGTCAATTATTCATATATGCAAATTGTAGTGCATAAAGCCCCACATTGTCAAGTACTATTCTTATTCTCAGAACAAACATTGTTTCATTGCATTATTGGATATAATAAATTATAATGGCGTGATATAATTGAACCATATCGTGCACTAGTTGATTTAGTAGCACATAACAATAATGCGTCAAATATACAGTCTACATAATCAGAAAGGCTTGAAACGGATCATATTAGATGCTTCAACAGAAAAACTGAAGTTGCCAATAATTCTGCCAATTGAGTGTATGAAGGAGATTACAGAGTGAGATTACTTGTTATTCTTAGCCCAACAGAGAAATGGGGAACTAAGACAGAGTATACAAGACTTCGATAATTTTTACCTAAAGATGGTTATTTGCAAATTGCACCAGAAGTGTATATGCGGATAGTACAAAACAGAAAAGCATTAAAGTATATAGCGTTGAGCCAAAAAAGGGCTTCTACCCGAATTGGGTAGGAGCCCTTTATAACAATATGTTGTGTGTTTCTTTCATGTACGTTATAGGAGCACTATGTATTCTTTCATGAAAGTTTTATATAACCGGCCAAATCCTTCTGGAAAATCATGTTCTCCTGCAAAAAGGTCTGCGTACCCACACCCGCCTGCAGAGCGCGCTGATACATTGCATAAGCAATGGAAACATCCACATACGCCAGTCCCACCGCATTAAAGTATATGAATTCTTCCTCATTCTCTCTGCCCGGACGCTCTCCACTCAGGATATCAATCAGATTTCCATGAATATCTTTATCTGTGATGACCCCGTCTTTATAGCACCTGCTGACCGTCTGTGTACGATGCTTCACCGTTTCCCAATCATCGCAGACAATCTTGCTTGCTTTCTGTACAACTGCATATTCATCTTCCCAGCCGCCGATGTGGCTGTAGAAGGCACCGGTTTTAATCCAGTCCGCCTTCAAAAGCGGTGCCTGGGCACTGGTAGCAGTCACAATAATATCGGAATCAATGACAGCATCCTTTAAAACCGTGTTGCATGGCACGAATTTCATGTCAGGCAGAAGGGGAGCTAAATCCCGGATAAAGCCCTGCTCCTCCTCCGCAAGTTTTGCGGCAACCTTGCAGACCTTCAAGCCGGGACGGACTGATTTCATGGCCAGTAAATGCATTTTGGCCTGTTCGCCTGCACCGATAAATCCGATGGTTTCGGAATTTTCACGGGATAAACTTTCAGCAGCGGCAGCGCCCATGGCTGCTACGCGGATGTTGGAGCAAAGGGTTCCGTCCATGACACACACCGGAAAGCCTTTCTCTATTTCGGATAAAATAATAATGGCAGACAGGTTCTGGACACCGAAGCGGCCCGGGTTTGGCGGAAATACGCTTACCCATTTCACACCGCAGATTTTTTCGTCTAATAAGGTTGCCGGAAGGCAGTTGATTCTCTCCTGGGTATCCTGGTTGAAAATCTGCACGATTTTGTCCGGAAATAAGATGCGGCCTTCTTTGAAGCGGAAAAGCCCTTGTTTTAAGGCTTTTATGGCCATGGGAATGTCAAAAGCCCCTGCACGGATCAGGTCCTCCTGTGATAACGTTAAATACGGAATTGCGTTTTTGTTCATGATAATAACGATCCTTTCTTGGATATACTGAACTTATTCCAGTTTTTAACATTGTAGCAATCGTGCAGATAACTGTAAATAATTGCCTAGAATACCCTTGCCACATTATCGAAGATGTAGTAGAATGCAGATAAACATACATCCTGCCAATGTCTGAAAAGAAAAATCACAAAAACTGATCCTGAAATGGATAAAAGCGGTTTATGAATCACGAAATAGGAACATACAAGATATTATAACAAGGAAGGAACATACATATGGAAATATTACAGCTTCGCTATTTTTATGAAAGCGCACAAAACGAAAGCTTCGCCAAAACAGCAGAAAAATACATGGTACCCACCACTTCCGTGTCAGCTGCGGTAAAACGCCTGGAAAAGGAGCTGGGATGCAAGCTTTTTGACAGGTATTCCAACCGTATCATACTAAACGCAAACGGAAGAAGGTTCCGCCAATCCCTTTGTCTGGTATTTGCCGAGCTGGACGGTGCAGTAGAAGAAATGGCAGCGAAAAGCGGTGATAACCGGGAAATCCGGATGCTGGTACGCGGCATGCGCAGAAAAATCACGGATTCTATTATTCAATATAACATGAAGTATCCCCATGTCGCATTTAAAACAGTATTTGACTTTAAAGAGACTGATTATGAGCATTACGACATTATTATTGATGAAAAAACAGATGCCTATCCGGAATATGAAAAGTTTGAGCTGTGCAGTATACGGCTGCGGCTGAAGTGTGCTGCAGGGGACCCGCTCCTTGACAGAAAGCTGATTTTGAATCAGCTCTGTAACAGGCAGTTTGTTTCCATGGGCGAGGAGAGCAACATGCACAAAATTTTGATGAATGCCTGCAACCGTGCCGGATTTACCCCGAATGTTGCGGTTTTTTGCAATGATATTGAATGTTTCGAGAAGCTGATTGCCTCCGGGATCGGAATCGGTCTGGGGAGAGAAGAAAGGATTCGTACCGGGCCTGAAGCAGAGGTGGAGTACCTGGATATTTCGGATTTTGATGAGAGGTATACGGTGTATGTGTATTACAGAAAGCAGGCTTATTACGGAAATGTGAAGAGTTTTTTGGATTTTTTGCAGGGGTTAGGTCGAATATAGAATTTTGAAAAATTAGAAAACTTTTCCGTAGGATTTTCTATTGTGGACAAATTTCCGATATAATAAAATTTTTTTAACAGAACAAGAAAAAAACCCTTGAAAATGAGAGTTTTAAGAGAGCGCTAGCATTAGCACTCGCTACAGCAATGGTTCTTACTGCTTGCGGAAAGCAACCTGCTGCTAATGCCAGCGTAACACAAAAAGCTTCCGAATCTACTCCTGCGAAGGAATCCGAAGTGGTTTCCGAAACAGAAACCACAGTGAACAAAGCCCCATATTATCAAGTAATTATTTCATAATGATACGGTGCTCACCGGAACCCAGTTGACTGCCCGCAATGTAAGTTTCACCGTCCACAGTAACCTCACCATTGACATTTAGCACACAGGTAGCACCCGCGGGGATTCTCAGGCTGCAGATCTTTTCTTTCTCACTATTTTTAATCTGTACGCCGAATTTTCCGGCAGTCAGTTCAAATTCTGCCTTTACGGTTTCAATCTCAGCGGTAAAGCAAGGGGAGAACTCCATCACCTTGTAACCGGGAGCCAACGGCTTCATACCGCATAATTCAGTCGTTAATAAGTATAAAAATCCGCCGTGCATCGGGTGATTCAGCGAAGCGTGCCCACCGTTGTAGTCTGCCACACTCTTAACGGAGATATCCTCATATAATGTGGTGGCTCCGTCATCCAGCATGGTGCCGAAGCTGGGGTACTTACGACCAAACAGACACTTCAGGGCAATGTCACCGTAACCCTCTTTAAAGAGCAGCGGCATCAGATATTTATTGCCGTAAATGGCGGTGGACATGAAGTAGTCATCCTCTTTGATCCGGGTGATCAGCGCGTTCAGCAAAGCGCTGTACTGGTTTTCAGGACAAAGACCTGTTTCCAGCGCCACCGCGTCAGTGGCCCAATAGCCGTACGTATGCTCCTTGAAGTCGTAGAAATGGCGGTTAAAGGACTCCCTGATCTTTTGTGCCAGGTCGCTGTAATATCCGGCATCGCCCATTTGAAACTCTTCACAGATCTGTGCCATAACTGTGCAGATTTCATAAAAGATTGCCGTAGAAGAATGTTTCACCGGCATTCTGCGGGGACTTTTGTTTTTGCAGGGAGGGATCCAGTCCCCAAGTCCCGCGGAAATTACATAGTCCTCAGACCGTTCTTCTTCGTGGCGGACCCACATCTCCATCAGATCAAAATTCCCGGTGATCGCTTTCGTATCCCCCGAATACTTGTAGAGGAAATAAGGGATCAGGATCTGTGCACACCCCCACAAGGGCATGGCATCTCCGCATGTGCGAAGCCCCGGCGCGATTTGCATCAGTTCACCGTAGTGCTCGTGACTTGTGCGCATATCAAGAAGATACTTGTTGTAGCAGACAACAGTATCAAAATTCAACAGACCAAAGTCACATACAATGTGTGCATCTCCCAGCCAGCCGCATTTTTCTCTTGCGGGGCAATCTTCGGGGTGACCGTGGTAATTTGAAACAAAGGTATTCTTCATTATGCGGTACAGACGGTTTAAATCTTCATAAGAGGATTCAAAGTCTGAAAGATCCCTGAACGAAGTGGCAACCTGCAGTCCCTTGACCAGTGATAACTGCGGCATGGTGCCGTAACCTTTGGTAAAATCATGGAAGCCTGTGACCTCAACATAGCGGAAGCCGTGGTAGGTAAACCTGGGCCGATAAACTTCTCCCTCCTCATCGCCACGACAGATATAAATATCCTGCTGGATACACTGGGTGGCAAATGCTCCCGTAGAGCGGAAGTCTAGATGCCCGGAAGCATCCAACGTTTCTGCATATCGGAACACATAAACTGCGCCTCTGGGAGAACGGGGAATGGTAAATTCGGCAACACCGGAAATATTTTCCCCCATATCAAATATCCAGGCGCCGTCATCCTTGCCGCTCGCACAGTGCATTTCTGTTGCCGGAAGCTGGCGGATCACCTTAATCGCCGGAATCAGACACGGAGTGAGGACACCTTTTTCGGCAGTGTCTTCCACAACCTGGCTCCAACCCGCGCCGGAACCATAATAATCACAAAAATCCTTTGTTTCAAGCCTGCAATCGTAGGTTTCTCCGCCGTACAGGTTGTTCACGGTAACAGGACTGTATTTATATTCCCAACTGTCTGTGTTGGAAGTAATGACTTTTTGACTGCCGTCTTCCAACGTGATTTCAAGGCGAAGGATACAGCAGACATCACCGTACTTTAGCCCTTCATATCCCCAGACTCTGCTCTGGGAGTAAAATCCCTCACCCAGCCAGACAGCAAGGGCATTCCCGCCTTCCTTCAGCAAACCGGTCACATCAAATCTGCGGTAATATACGATTTTATCATAGTTTGAAGAGGGCGGATCAATCATGAAATCATCCGTCTTCACACCGTTGACATAATATTCTGCACAGCCGAGACCACAGGCGTACATTACAGCCTTCCTGATGCCTGAAACCTCAAATTTTGTGCGCAGATACGGTGCCCATCCCGAAATATGAACGGCAGGCTTGATCCAGACTGCCTCCCACTCATCGGGCAGAATTTCCGTAGAAACGGTGTGAGAATAGGTTGCTCTTTCACAGTAATTATCTTCCACCGTAAGATTGATAACGTAATCCGTTCTGGATTCGAGACATAATTCCCGGAAATCGATATCAAAAAAATCGGACGAAGCAACAAAACCGGAATCAAAAACCGGAGTTCCCGATTTGAAAATGGTTATCTGATATCCTTTTTGCACCACGTTTTTCAGGTCGCTTTTCAGTTTCCATCTAAAACGTAAGTCCTTACATTTAACAAGCGTGGGACTTACTGCATAATCCACTGAAAAATCGTATATCTTAAGCATTTCGAACCCTCCGATTGCGTGTTTTGTTTATGATAGCACTTTCTCATCTTAAAATCAAGTTACGAGCCACCTTAAAAACCTTTAACCCAACCTTTACAAACCCTATCATAAATTGTATCATATAATTACAGAAGCTTTTGATCTGATATAAAAAGGGGATTTTAACAAAAGGAGGGAATTTACATGAAAAAGAAAGCAATTCTTCTATCTCTGTCGGCCATTCTGTTACTTGCGCTGATCCTGGTTTATTACCGGCCTATGCCACTGGTGTCTTCCACCTCCGCGCAGGAACCCGGGACCCTGATCTGGTGCACCGTAAAGGACGGCAAAGCCCACAACGAGTCACATGTATTAGACAGCGAACAGACCGGGGCACTCCATGCGATTTTGGAAAAATATGATTATCACAGAAGGCTTAACACGTTTCTCGGCAAGCAGGAGTTGGACAATACTCCGGACGGTATGTATGTTATCACTTATGACGGCAAAATCATTTCTACTACCGGCACATCGGAGATCCTGATTGATAACCAGCGATATGGACTGGGCTACTTCGGCAGCGACGACGGTGCTGAGCTGCTGGCGGCGCTCAAGGAGCTGATGAGCGGGCTGTAACTGCCCTCAATACATAGCTCTGCTGAATCTCTGCACTTGACGTTAACCTTCAAATGTATTATATTATATCTATATGATTTGTTCGTATACAAAGGAGAAGTGTTCCTTATGAAGAAAGAGATTTTCAGCATTCCCAACCTCATGGCTTATTTCCGCATAGCCATGATACCGGTTTTTCTTGTTTTGTACAATAAAGCTTATTATGTATGGGCTTTTGTAATATTGGCTATTTCCATGCTGACGGACTTCTTTGACGGAAAGATTGCAAGGAAATTCAACATGGTCACTAACCTCGGCAAAGCCCTGGACCCTGTAGCAGACAAGCTGACTCAGTTTGCTCTTGCCATCGCAACCGTTTCCCGGTATTCCCTTATGCTCGTGCTGGTGATTTTCTTTTTCTTCAAGCAGTCCTACATGGGTATTATGGGCCTTTATCTGAAGAAGAAGAAAAATGCATGGAACGGTGCCAAGTGGTACGGCAAGATCTGCACCGGTATTCTGGACGTAGGCATCTTCACTCTTTTGCTTTTCCCCAACCTGCCGGATACCGTTTCCACCACCCTGATCATCATCATGCTGATCAGTATGCTTTATTCTTTAATCCGCTACATGATGTTCCACTGCTCTATCTTGAGAGACGGTAAAACTGTGTAATATAACACATCTACATAACAGTATTGGAACCAATCATGCCGATGCAAAGCAGCGGCTGATAATAATAAAAAGGAGAAAACAATATGAGGAAAGTAATTGCGGGGGTACTGCTGATGGTAACAATCATGGGAGCTCTTACCGGCTGCGGAACCAAGACAGAATGTGATTTTTGCGGAGAAGAGAAGCGCTGCGAGACCCAAACTATCTTTGGTGAGAAAATTCATTACTGCAAAGATTGCAAGGATGCAATCAATAGTATCTTTTAA
>JAZNMF010000051.1:0-2628 GCA_045579545.1 Acetatifactor sp.
GGCTATCGGACAGGACATCGGCCAGGATGACGAGCAGCTTGTTCTTGGAAACGGATATGACCACAACTGGGTGCTGAATACGGCAGGTGATGTGACCAAGCTTGCGGTCAGCGTCTATTCTCCAGAAACAGGAATCCTTCTTGAGGAATATACAGACCAGCCGGGAGTACAGGTGTATTCAGGAAACTTCCTCACCGGTATGGTGGCAGGAAAGCACGGCGTGAAGTATCCGAAGAGAGCCTCTGTCTGCATCGAGACCCAGCTTTATCCAAACTCACCTAACATGCCGCAGTGGCCGTCAGCGACCCTTCGCCCGGGCGAGACCTACACCCACCGCTGCATCTATAAGTTCAGCTGTCTGTAAAGCTGTGTCACGATACACCCAAAGAAGGCAAAATGAGTGTATCGTGACATCAAAACCCCGAAATTGCCCGATTCCGTGTCACGATACATGCAAAACGACGATTTCAGGTGTATCGTGACACAGTATAAAGAATTATTCCTATCTTTCGGAAGGAACGAAGCTGAGTGCGCTGGACGGAAGCGGTGAGGGGCTTGTGTACAGAGGACCGTTTGTGTACAGGAAGAGTTCCGGCGGCAATGCCGGCAGTTCATTGACATTGGAGAGCGCAGCCTTCGGCGGCGGCCGCCTGACTCCTGACGGAGCCCTGCTCTATGTTACCGACTACCTCGGCAGCGTCAGGGCAGTGGTTGACGGCAAGACAGGCGAGCTGTACAAGGCGGCTAAGTACACAGCCTTCGGAGACGAGGAGCAGGTAATGATCCCGGCCAGTGTTAGCACCCCTGCACACCAGTTGGCGACAGCAGTCCTGCCTGCAGGCCTGACCCTCAGGGACGCCTACACCGGCAAGGAAGCCCAGACCCCGGACTTCACCACCGGCTACACCGACTTCGGCGCAAGACAGTACAGCCCGGCCCTCCGCCGCTGGATGACCCCTGACCCTCTCTCGGAGAAGTATTACGACGTTTCGCCTTATGCCTTCTGTAATAACAATCCGGTGAATTTTGTGGATCCGGATGGGGAGGATATCTATTATTTTTCAGAAGGTAGATATTCTGGTAAGTCTGAATGTGATAGCACCCATAGAATTGCAAATGTAACATATGATTCAAAAGGAAATGCAACATATTCTTTTTATGACTTTGCAGACCCCATAAATGATCCTGCCAGCATTGAGAGTGGGGATATCACTCAACTTATATTTATTAGCCAAAGTACTATAATTGAAATGTTAGATAGTCAAGGGGCTTTTGATTTTAATGGCAACATGAACGATTTTGCTGCTGCAAGCGCCTCTAATCGAGGATCCCAAACAGGCAAATTTGATTATTCTTTCTCGGAATTATATAATATGTATGATGGATATATGGATGAAGCGGGTTTAGCAACTTCTCCTTATTTATTCATAACGCAAGGTGAGAACTTGGCACATAACTTAATGAATTATGGTAATTATTTATGGGGTGCGACAGGGTACACTTGTGGGTATTATCTTTTTATGCTGAAAATAGGAGCTCATATTAATAGTTTAACGAATAGTAAATATAATAGTTATCACCCACAAATGGATAGTACTGATGACCAGAAATCCATTGCAGCTGGTTATAGATACGCTCAAATGAATAAATTTAAAAAACTTAAGAAATGAAGTGGAAAATAGGTTTATTGTTTTTAATCAGTATTGCCGGTCTTGTATCATGCGTAAGATCCCCTGAAGCATTCTTTGTTAAACTTACATCAATTGATTACGCTAAATATCAGGACTACTCTGTTTGTGATGAAAGGCAAAGTGCCTATTACTCTGTATACTATGGAGATTCTACTTATTACATCACAATGCCTGTGTCGTCGGATTCCATTATGCAAATACAAAGATACAAGTCGGGATTATCTGAATATGAGAAGGATTCTCTTATCAAGAATCGCATCCCGTTTTATGATAACATCCCTCTAGACTCAGAAGTCGTTGAGCCGATTGAAGAAATTTGCTGGATGTTTCGTAAAACATGGCAAATGGCGCCTAAATCGCTTTATTTGGCGAAGATAAGGGTTGATGACAAAGGGAATTCGCTTTTAAACATATGCTGGAAAATCCAGCACAAGGAGCAAACATGGTATAATGTCTATATTTCGTCCACGAACGGATTGCAAGATTTGAAAAATTTTTATATCAATGATTACGATACGGAGTCAATATACGAAAAGGACTATGTAAAGATTGAGGATTGCCTGTATTATCGAAGAGTGGATGATAAATTATGATCTAGCCGGTCGCCAGAGACGTTCATGGGCTAACTCTACAGTGTACTCTATAGACATTTAAGTAGAAAACGCAAACTCTACGAAAAAGAATGGTAGTTGCAAGTGATATAAAGCTTTCAACATTATCGATGCTAACGAAATGTGACGGGCATCATTCCAAGTGCCCGTCATCTTTCTAAAATCAACAATTTAAAACAAAAACAACAATGAACCCAATAAGACATTTGATATCAATTGTCTTCCTGTTTTGCGGCCTGACCGCATGGGGAGGCGAGCGTGGGTATGACCAGAATGATATGGTCGGAACCTACAAATATGAGATTCCGGAATATGTCCTGAATCTG
>JAZNMF010000052.1:0-32853 GCA_045579545.1 Acetatifactor sp.
ATGGGAGCTCTTACCGGCTGCGGAACCAAGACAGAATGTGATTTTTGCGGAGAAGAGAAGCGCTGCGAGACCCAAACTATCTTTGGTGAGAAAATTCATTACTGCAAAGATTGCAAGGATGCAATCAATAGTATCTTTTAATAAGTAACACATTAAAAATGCTTCAAGCGCCAAATCAGCGTTTGAAGCATTTCTTTTTAGTCTTTTGGATAAATGCAGTTGATCCTGTTCTTTTCAAAATAAGCCAACCATTTTTCGTCCGGCTTCTTATCCGTTACAATGGCAGACATGTCTCTTAAGTCACACAGTTTGGAAAAGGCGATTCTGTCAAATTTGGAACTGTCTACTGCAAGTATAGACTCTCTGGCGGAACGCATCATGACCTGCTTTACCTGAGAAAACATCTCGTTGCCGTCCGTAATCCCCTTGTCCATATCAAGACCCTTACAGGAGAAAAATGCTTTGTCTGCATTAAAGCTGCCAAAACCGTCTGTGGTCTTGGGGCCCACAAGCGCCAGATATCCTTCCCGCAGGCTGCCACCGGAGCAGATGATATTCCAGTCTGAAACATCGGACAGTTCGATCAGGATCTCGATAGAGTTGGTGATAACTGTCAGGTTGGATTTATCCTTGATCGCCTTGGCAATAAATACCGACGTGGAGCTGGCATCCAGAATGATATGATCCCCGTCATGGATCAGCTGCGCCACGAGCTCTGCCACCTTCTGCTTCCCTGCCGTGTTGGCTTTCTTTCGCACATTAAATGGCATATCAATACTGGTACTTTCATTCAATACCGCACCGCCATAACTCTTTGTGGCGAGACCTTCCTTTTCCAGCTTCTCCAAATCTCTTCTGATCGTCTCTTCCGATACGCCAAACTGCTGACTGAGCTCGCTGACTACAACTCTCTTTTCATCCTGAAGCTTCTCCAGGATGAGATTCCTTCTCTCCAGAGCTAACATGTTATAACCTCTCTTGTAACCACCCGTTTTATTGCACAGATATCGAAACTTTTCATGTCCCCATACACTTCATACAAATCCCAACATCCTACTTATATCATACACCCATTTCCCACTACTTCACAACACTTTTTTTCATAAATTCAACGAAAATCAACAATTTATTATATAATTTTGATAAAAAGCAACAGTTCTTTTTATTTCAGCATTCCGTTTTGTAAAATAAACTCTCTTTTCAGAAGAAGCAGCTTCTCAATCTGTTTTAAGACATAAAACAGAATAGCTCTCGCCTCAAATTCTTCCCTGTCCTCCGGCAGTTTTTCTCTCTTCATGATTTCAAAGAATTGTTCCAGATGCAAGAGAAGGCCTTCCACAGTATTGTTTTTATGGTAACCTGTTTCAATCTCCTGAAGGAGTCCCGCCACTTGAACAGCCTGCGTTGGAAGATAGCGCAGACTGTTGATATTTTCATAGATTCCTTCTAAGACCACACTCTGCTGTTTTCGCATCTGAATGTACGCAAGCTCCTTTCCATCCGCCGCAAAAAACTGATTATTATAATTTAATGCAGCGCACAGACCTGCCTCTTTTATACTCTCCTCCAGATTTGTAAAGCACTCCGGCAAACGCTCTCCCTTATCCTCACTCACCAGATACCGGCTCATATCATACAGGATTCCCTTAATCTGTGTGTCCACCTTTCCGGCCAGTCTCTCAAATTCTCCCTGTCGGCGATGCAGATGGAGATTGGCCAAAATACCCATACCGGCACCAATCCCAAATATTATGGCCTCATTTCCGATCATGGAGAGAGACATATTTTTTTCTCCCAGGAAATGAGTGACCAATACTGCATTCATGGAAATGGCGTCCGCCCATCCCATTCGCTGACACAGAAGCGTGAAAAACAGCAGGTAAACCGCAAAGGCCCAAACGGTAAATCCCAGTGCATAGTATGAAAACGCCGCGATTACCAGGGCACACCCGAAGGCAAGCGCTCTGTTAACAGCAACTCTCAGCGTCTCCTTTTTGGTATTCTGTATACTTAATACCGTGATAATTCCCGCTGTAATACTGTACTTTAATCCCAACATTCCTGCAATGGTAACAGACAGGGACGCAGCCACTGCTATTTTTATACTTTTGATCCAGAAATCCTTGGAAAACCAACCTGCACAGCCGCCCATAGACTTTTCCTCCTGAATAGGGTAAATAAGTATCTTATGTGTTATTATGACAATTTATTCTTTGCAAAAAAAACGTTTTAAGCTATACTAAAAGAAATCTGATCAACAAGGAACAAGGTGTAGAATGAACCGGGAAATCAACTATTTTATTAATCCATATGGAAAAGCGGTCCTCTTTCAGGATTCCACTGCCACTGAGTCAGGATCCCCGCAGGAACCAGACCGCTTATTCAAAAACTGTCAAAATCCTGCAGAACTTATGACGGTCAAAACCGTCCTGCTTTCTCTGGGCTATTCCTCACAGAATCTCATTCAGCTCAAAAAGAATCCGGAAGGTATCTCCGTAAACGGTAATTTCTGCTTTCTGAACCACAGACTGATACCCGGTGATCTCCTAACCGTCCGGATCTTTGAGAATACCTCCTCGCAAAAGATTCCACCGGTTGATCTCCCCCTTGATATTATATACGAAGATGAGGATCTGCTTGTGGTCAACAAGCCGGCCGGCATGCCGATTCACCCATCCCTGAAAAATTATGACAATTCACTGGCCAACGGACTGTCATGGTACTTTGAAGAACAGCAGAAGCCTTTTATTTTCCGGTGCATCAACCGTCTTGACCGCGATACATCCGGTCTGACTATCATTGCCAAACACATGGTCAGCGCTGGGATTTTGTCCTCCATGGTTTCCCGCAGAGAGATTCAAAGAGAGTACCTTTCCATTGCCAAAGGAATTGTTACTCCTTCCGAGGGCACCATTACTGCCCCCATTGCCCGCAAAGAGAGTTCCATTATTGAGCGCGCAGTAGATTTCCAGCGCGGTGAGCATGCCGTAACCCACTATCGTGTCCTGAAAACACATAAGGAACATAGCCTGCTTTCCCTGCACCTGGAGACCGGCCGTACCCATCAGATCCGCGTTCATATGAAATATATCGGCTATCCGCTAATCGGCGACTATCTGTATTATCCGGATATGCAACTCATCAACCGTCAGGCACTTCACTCACACCGGCTGACTTTTCGTCACCCCATAACCGGAATGCCTTTGGAATTTGTTTCTGAGCTTCCGGAGGATATGGCGAAAGCTATCATGTAAGCTACTTTTTCAGATTTTTCAGAAAAGTCTGTTACTAAAAAGGATAACGGGGAAGATATTGTTTGTATAGCACCCGCTACGTTTTTCACAGAACGGAAGCATGCCGCGATACAAACGATATCTTACTCGTTATCCTATTATTTTGCAGAACATTCAGGGAAGCCTATAAATGTATCTTTCTTACATGATGGCTTTGCAGATCTGCTCATCCGGGTGAGCGATCACGGAAGAATCAAGGTACATTCCGCGCTCTGCCACAACAGCCTTGGCTCTGTCGATTGCTGCCCGCACTGCTGCTACCTCTCCGGTCAGGTAAAGGTAAGATTTACCGCACATTCCTTTGGCAATGCGAAGCTCAATCAGATCCACAATCGCTGTCTTAGCCGCCTCGTCCGCAGCTACGATAATGGAAGCAGCATCGAAGGTCTCCAGAACACCCAGTGCGCTGATATTCTCCAGATGTGTGGTTCCGTAGATGGCCGGGAAAATGCTTTCATGGGGGTTACCCAGCACGAAGCTGCCGATAAACATCTCTTCGTGCATGGTCTGGGCCGCATCCACAGCACTTCTGACTGCGCTGAGCTCACCTGCGATCAGCGCCACGTATTTACCGGGACACACAACCTGTGCCTCCAACAGTTCAACTGCAGCGGTTTTTACCATTGCATCTGCAGCAGTCACGCCGGCGGAAACCGTCTTAAATTCTATCATTCCAATTGCTTTTGCCATATTTTACGACCTTTCTGAACTACTGTCTGGTAATTTCCACATACTTGTCGGTAATATCCGTAACAACGCCACATACCGATGCGTGTACCGGAACACTCAAACCGTCTGCAGCTGCAGCGATCACCTGTCCTCTGGTAACCCGCTCACCCATCTGTACCGCACAAATTGCAGGGACACCGATATGCTGTGACAAAAGAAGTCTTACTCTGGCTACCGGACGCACTTTATTGTCCAAAGGAGCACGAGTCTCGTACTGGGTAAGTCCCAGTCTGGCTTCCAGACGTTTCTCCGGCACTTTACGATATGCCCTGGCTTCCTTTACGGGCGCCGCTTCAATTCCCTTGGGTGCCGTAATGCCGGCTTCTCTTAAACCGTTCTTGCACTCCATAATCAATGTTCTGGGGGATAAGCCCTGAGGGCAGGAAAACATTTCGCAAAGTCCGCAGCCACTGCAGAAGAACAGATCCAAAAATGCATCCAGATCTTTATAATTGTGATTGCCCATGGCAAGCATAAACCTATGGGGCTCAATGGGGTGGCCCAGATTGAATCTGGGGCAAAGATCGGTGCACATCTGGCACTGACAGCAGGCAGATGCTGCTCTCTTCATTCCAATGGAAGCCGGCATGCGCTTTTTCTGGATGATCAGGTGATCCTCCGGCAGTACAAGAATAGCGTTTGTAGTCTTCGTCACCGGATCATACTTGTTGCCGATGCGTCCCATCATGGGACCTCCCACCAGATAAACCAGTTCTTTGCCGGTTTCCTTTTCTCCACCGGCCATGGAAACCACCTCATCCAGGCGGGTACCCAAAGGCACTCTCACTGTGATGGGATTCTCTACCTCTCCCACTACTGAGACCACTTTATCCACAACAGGCTTGGACTTATCCACAGCTCTATACACATTATACACTGTTTCTACATTAAATACAGCCACTCCCGCCTCGATAGGAAGGCCGCCGGGAGAAATGACTCTGCCTGTGGCTTCGTAAATCAGTACCACCTCGTCTCCCATAGGATAAGAGCTTGACAGGAGCTGTATTCTCACCTTGGGATAAAGGGGAACGTACTCGTTCAAAGCTTCAATAGTGCTCTTATATCCTTCTTTGATACCGATGATGGCTTCCTCAGCCTCCAACACATCTGCTATCATAGCAAAAGTTCTGACAATCTCCTGCGCGCGCTCTTTCAGGAGCTGTCTGTGAAGCCTAAGAAGTGGCTCACATTCTGCGCAGTTCATCAGAATCGTATTGGCTCTTTTATCTATTTTCATATATGTGGGAAATCCGGCTCCGCCGGCACCCACAATACCATTTTCCTTGATTATTTGTCTTAACTCTTCAACAGTCACCGTTTACTCCAATCCTGTGGGATCGTCAATGATTCCCACAATTGCAGCATCTATGGGAGCATTTTCCATTCCACAGCCGATTCTTGCAGCACTGCCACAAGCTACTAGTACATGTTCTCCAATACCGGCACCGATATTATCGATTGCCACTAAAGTACCGCCTTGCGCTTTCATGCTGGAAACCGGTTCTACGATCATAAATTTATTGCCGATCAAATTCTCATTCTTGCGAGTGGACACAATACTGCCCACAACTTTACCAACTATCATAAACGCTCCATTTCCAGTGTTGGCACAGGTCTGTGGAATCGCAAATCCCCGCCGGGAAGTGTAAAATATTCTTATTGCGACACGCTTTCGCTCCGTGAAAAACGTAGCCGGCGCTAAGCTCGAAAGTACCTCGCTAAGCGCGGACGTTTTTCAAGGGTCTTCATAAGAACATTTTACACTTCTCGGCTGGTTTACGTTCCTCAGGCCTATTCAACACTTGAAAATACATTGCTAATAAAACTGCTAATTAAACTATCAATAAACGATACGGTTATTAAATAATCGGGTGATTATTTAATAATGGTTACGGTGTCTCCGGTTGCGATCTTGCTGGCGTTGGCTTCGTCGGTGTCGATGTGCATTTCAAGTGTGAAAGATTCGTCCACGCGGATCTTAACCTGATTAAACACAGTGCCTCTCTCGTTGTCTGCCTTTACAGATACGATATCGCCGTCATGTACGCCGGCTGCCATAGCATCTGCGGGAGACATATGAATGTGGCGCATTGCTACGATACATCCTTCCTTCAGATATAATGCACCTTTAGGGCCTACAATGGCGATGGGCGCACTGCCTGCGGTCTTGCCGGATTCACGGATCGGAGCCTTAATGCCCAGCTTAATAGCATCGGTGGCGGAAATCTCTACCTGAGATGCCTTTCTTACAGGACCCAGTACTCTTACATTTTCTATTGCTCTAAGCTTGATGCCCACCAGTGTAACCAACTCGTTGGATGCAAACTGGCCGCCCATCAGCTCTTTCTTCTTTGTCAACTGATAACCTTCGCCGAACAGAATCTCTACGTGCTCCTGTGTCAGGTGTACGTGTCTTGCAGATACGCCGATGGGAACCACATAACCCTTCTCGTTAGGCTTCTGTTTGTCTAATGCAGCAAGGACTGCTTTTGTGATAAATTCAATATCTCTCGTTTCCAATTTGTCACCTGCTTTTCGGATGTTGCCATCCGCTTTCCCCGATTTTTTTCACAGGGAAATACCCGGGACATCTCTCCTCTTATGGGAAAGATGCCCGTTCTCCCTTGTTTTTCGTTGAATTCAATTAAAAACGTTTTGTGTTCCTATTATTTTACCTGAGGTAAAATCATCTCAACGTCGCCGTGAGGTCTAGGAATTACATGAGTAGCGATCAGTTCGCCCAGCTTGCCTGCTGCTGCAGCTCCGCTCTCAACGGAAGACTTAACAGCGCCAACATCTCCACGTACCATAACGGTTACCAGTCCGGAACCGATCTTCTCAGTACCGATCAGAGTTACGTTAGCGGATTTGCACATTGCATCTGCTGCCTCGATTGCTGCTACAAGTCCTCTTGTTTCAACCATTCCTAATGCTTCCTGTGACATTCTTTTTTCCTCCTTCTTGGTTACAGATTTTGTCTCTGTAGTATGCTGAACTTTTGTAGTTGCTGTATTAGCGGCCTTAGCTGTCTTTGCAGCTGTAGCCGTGCTTGCTGCCCGAACTCTGTTCGTGGCAGTTACTGCCTTCTTGGGTGCTTCTTTGTTCTCTGCCATTTACTTATCCTCCGCTTCCTCTTTCTTGAATCTGCTGGCACTCTTCTTCACCATTCGCACAATCTCAGGATGAGGGTTGGCGATGACACCGCGGGAAACGGGTTTCTTGATCGCATGCTCACAAGCTGCTTCCACAGCCTGAGTAACAGCTGCAACATCTCCTTTGACTACGAGAGTGACAAGACGTCCACCCATCTTGCGTTCCCAGGTCGCCAGCTCCACGTCAGCGGTCTTGCACATAATATCCAGTGCATCCATCGCGGCTGCGACACCGATAATATCAATTAAGCCATATGAGTTGCCCATTTCGATGTCCTCTTTCTAACTTAGTGAAAGTTCTGCTTTTCGCCTTGTCACATATAGGAAAGGCGAAAAGCTATGAACTGTATACTGCTGATTAAACGGTAGGCAGAATCTTCTCAACGTCGTTATGAGGTCTGGGGATTACATGAGTAGCTACCAGCTCACCAAGTCTGCTTGCTGCTGCGGAACCACTCTCAACTGCTGCCTTAACAGCGCCTACATCACCACGTACCATAACAGTTACGAGACCGGAACCGATCTTCTCGGTACCAACTAAGGTAACCTCTGCTGCTTTGGTCATTGCATCTGCTGCCTCGATTGCAGCGGTAAGTCCTCTTGTTTCTACCATTCCTAATGCTTCTTTAGCCATTGTAATAATCCTCCTAAAATGTTTTTATGTTTGATTGTTATGATTGATTTACTTCTTGTCAAAAGCGTTGAGCTTCAACATCTTACAGGTATCATCGGTAGGGTTTGCAATAATGTGATACTGCACAACACCTGACACCTGCTTTGCCATCTCAATCCCCGCTTCGATAGCCGCTTCCACATCAGCGATGCTTCCGCGGAATTTCACAGTTACCAAATTCGGAACCGGAAGGGATTCTGCATTGGCAGGCTTATTCTTATCAAAATTCTCGATGGTTACGTTTGCTGCCTTACATCCGGCATCTGCTGCCATCATTGCGCACACAAGTCCGTATACCTCTAAGATTCCGACTGCTTGATTCACTGTAGCTCCTTCCTGTTACCGTCCGTTATTGTCGTACGGTTACTCGTTGATGATAGCGATCTTCAGTCCGCTCATTGCCAGATTGGTCTTATGACCTTCGTTGATCTGGTCTAAGGGATATGTATGAGTGATCAGTTTCTCCATGGGAAGTCCGATCTGCTTAGCACTCTTTAAGAAATCAAAGGTGGTTGCATAATCTCTCAGGGTGTATACCCAGCTTCCTACAGTAGTGATCTCCTTGGAACAGATATCAAAGTGAGGGTTAATGGTAGCATCTCCACCGTTGATGAAGAAGCCAAGCTCACACAAGCCACCGCCACTGCGGATGAACTTGTAGATGTTAGCGTGAGCAACAGGAGAACCGGTACACTGGAATGCGAAGTCTGCAAGATGTCCGCCCAGTTCCTTCTCAACAGCTGCTGTCAGAGCCTCAATACCCTTGTGATCCTTGAAGTTTACGGAACCGCTTGCGCCCAGCTCTTTTGCAAAATCCAGTCTCTTCTGTTCGCCATCAACAGCGATGATATTCTGGATACCCATGGTGCGCAGGATTGCGATACAGATCAAACCGATAGGTCCGCATCCCTGTACAACTACTCTGGAGTTAAAACGAAGAATTCCTGTGGATTTTGCTCTCTCTACAGCATGGATCAATACTGCACAGGGCTCGATCAGGATTCTGGAGTACAGATCCAGATCACTTACATTAAATACGGTAGAACCGCCTCTGATAACCATATAATCAGCGAACCATCCGTTCAGATGAATATCATCATCGGGAAGAAGTCCGTATACATCAGCACCGCCAACGTTCTGCTTGTTCAGGTCGAACATGGTGATGTCCGGGTTATCCTTGAAGATCATACAGGTAACAACCTTATCTCCGATATTGAGGGGCTTGCCTGCGCTGTCTTTCTTCACGTTTTTACCCATCTTAACGATTTCACCGGTTCCCTCATGTCCCAGTACTACAGGGATCAGGGAGAAGGGATCTCTCTTAAACTCATGAGCGTCAGTACCGCAGATACCGCATCCCTCAACCTTAACAAGGATATCGTCATCTCCCAACTCGGGAATGGGGAATTCCTTGATCTCATAATGCTCCAAAGCAGTCAGCATAGCAGCTCTGGAAGTCTTGGGGATTGCCTTGCTGCCGGATTTGCAGGTGCAGCCTGCCTCGGTCTTGCAGCTTCCTGTGCAGGTATGGCCGTCATTTCCTTTGCCTTCCATATTAAGGAGAACCTGCTTCACAATTTCTTCAACATTCAAATGATTCAAATCCATTGTGTTACTTCCTTTCTATTATTTCTTCTACTTATCGTATACACAAACTGTCTGTCATTACGCAGCGTCTGCTCTTGGTAAAGCTCTTTGCGCTGGTAAGACCTTCGCCGGTACGGCTTGCGATGGTGAAGGTACAGTAGCCTTCGCCGCCAAAGCCCAGAGCGGAATAGGAAGGTCCGTTCTTAACCAGGATAGCGGTATCGATTGCTTTTGCATATTTGGTAATGTTGTCCACGTTCTTACTGTGGATATGAGCGGAGTGGCGGTTGCCGTGCTCCAGCCATACAGCCTTCTCTACAGCATCATCAAAATCTTTCGCGCGTACAATACCTAAGATAGGCATCATCAGTTCTTCTGCGATCAGAGGATGCTCCTTCTCGCCTTCAAAGATAATGCAGCGGATATTGTCCGGTACGCTGACACCGATCATGCCAAGCAAAGTCTTGGCATCGCGGCCTACGCACTTACGGTTCAGTCCCTTAGGAGTCAGAACAGTAGCGGTCAGCTTATCCTGCTCTTCCTTGGAAGCCAGGTAACAACCCTGTTCGGTTATCATATAGTGCATCAGCTCATCGATCACTGATTCAACTGCTACCACTTCCTTCTCAGCGATGCAGGGAAGGTTATTATCAAAAGTACATCCGTTAACGATATCTCCTGCTGCCTTGCGCACGTCTGCAGTTGCATCTACCAGTGCGGGAGGGTTGCCGGCACCTGCGCCGAGACCTCTCTTACCGGAGGAGAGAACTGCGGTAACAACACCAGGACCACCGGTAGCTACCAACAGGGGAATATCTTTGTGCTTCATCATAATGCTGCTGGAATCCAGAGTCGGTTTCTCAACAGTACATGCTACGTTGTCGGGACCGCCTGCTTCCAGAGAAGCCTCATTGATCAGATTGATCGCATAAATGGAAGTCTTGATCGCCTGGGGATGAGGGTTGAATACAACCGTATTACCTGCTGCGATCATACCCATGGAATTACAAAGTACGGTCTCACTGGGGTTGGTGCAGGGAGTGATTGCTCCGATGACACCGAAAGGTCCCATTTCAATCAGGGTAAGTCCTCTGTCACCTGACCATGCGGTGGTGGTAATATCCTCAGTGCCGGGAGTCTTCTCAGCTACCAGAATGTGCTTTAAGATCTTGTGACCTACATTACCCATTCCGGTCTCCTGAACACCCATGCGAGCGAAGGTCTCTGCCTGCTCCTTGGTCTTCCTGCGGATATTGGAAATAATCTTCTCGCGCTGGTCCATTGACATGTTTCTTATCACTGCCTGTGCTTCCTTGGCAGCTGCGATCGCTTCATTCATGTCTGTGAAAACACCGTGCTTTCCGGCAGGGTTTTCATTGATCTGAAGCTTTGCGATCACTTCCTGTACAATATCATTTACCAATTGCTCGTTCATGTTATCAGCTCCTTTATGTTATTGACCTGTCATCCTGCGGAAAGTATCCGCAGCAAAGTTGGCCAGATGGATATCCTGTTCGGCACTTCCGCCGCTGACGCCGAAGCCGCCTATAATGTCATCGCCGATCTTCAGAGGAACTCCTCCGCCGAAGTTCACGATGCGTCCCTGGTTGGTAAACTGGATACCATATAAGGGACCGTTGGGCTGGCTGTACTGTCCCAGCACTTCTGTGGTCATTTTAAAGGCCACCGAAGTGTAAGCCTTATTCACCGCCACATCAAAGCTTCCTATGTACGCGTCATCCATACAGCGGACCGTCACGGGGTTGCCGTGAGCATTGGCCACTGCGGTCACCACCTTCAATCCCATCTTCCGTGCTTCTTCCTCAACCTGCTTCATCAGGTTTTCTGCACAGTCGAGAGTAATGTTGGCAGTAGTACGGGATATCTGAGGTTGCGCAGACACACCGCTTTTATATTTCTGTCCCAAGACAGAGCGGATGGTCTGGGCAATGATCTGTTCATTTATTTCCATGCTTATTTCATTCCCAGCTGAGAAAGAACCTGCTTGGTGATCTCTGCAACCACTTCGGGGTTCACAGCCTTGGGCGCTGCGCTTACGGAACCGGAGCAACCGCCGCCGCAGTTATGGCAGTTGATGCCGTCCTTATTCTGGCACAGGTTAGCGGGATGCTTGCCAGGAAGACCGAACTGACGTCTGATCTCATACAGCTTCTCAACGGTAGCCTTGTCAAACTCCTTGGGTCCGCCAAGCACTTTGGACTTGTACAGAAGCTCTGCATAGAATTCTACGGATTCCATCTTGTGGTAAGCAGCCAGCAGGTCGGTAGACCAGGTCAGAGCACCGTGGCTCTCAAGCAGTACTGCGTCGTAGTAAGGAAGATACTTCTCTACATTGTCGGGAATCTCCATGGTAGAAGGAGTACCGTACTCAGCGATAGGCACGCAGCCGAGAGCGATAACTGCTTCGGGCATGATAGGCTGGGTCAGAGGAATACCTGCAATAGCAAAAGAGGTTGCGAAGGTAGGATGTGCATGTACAACTGCTCCTACGTCAGGTCTCTTCTGGTATACTCTCATGTGCATCTTGATCTCGGAAGAAGGTTTGAAGCCCTTGTTGGCCTGGATCACATTACCCTGAGCATCTACCTTACAAATGTATTCCGGAGTCATGAAGCCTTTGGAAACACCGGTAGGGGTGCAAAGAAACTCGTTGTCATTCAGCTTAACGGAAATGTTACCGTCGTTTGCTGCAACCATGTTTCTGTTGTAGATCCTCTTACCGATCTCACAAATTTGTTGTTTCAATTCGTACTCATTCTTCATTTTGAGTTCCTCCTTAAAAATTTCTAAATCTATTTTGATTTTGTTGCTTTTAACAACATTATAACCTTAAATCCCACAAGAGTCAACATATTACAGCCATATATTTGCGGGTTTTTGATAAAATACAGGCTAAATCTCACTTTTTTCCCACGGCATCACGTCACCGGGTTCCCTGAGGTACTCCAAAATCTCCGGAATGCCCTCGCCCGCCTTGGAATCCACGAAGAAAATGGTCTTGCACCCCGCCAGTCTGAGCCACTTGGCACTTCTCTCGGGATTCGCTTTGGGGTGATCAATCTTGGTGACGATACCTACCACATCCCGGTTACACATGCAGGTGATGCAGGGGGGATAAAGGGAGTAGGGCTCCGTAGCCGAAAGAAGCAGGCCTACCACCTGTGCCTCATAGGTATAAAGTGCCAGCGCATGACCCAGAGTGTGGGTCTGCAGATACTCTCCGGGAGTATCGATGATCACATCAAAATTGTTGATATACTGTGTCTTGTGATATGTAATTTCCTTGCCCTTCAATGCCTGTGTCAAAGTAGTCTTGCCGCATTCGCTGCGACCCATAAAGATGATCTTCTTCATAACTTACCCCGATCAGGTCTTGGTAATCTCGCACACGCTGTAACCCAAGGTCTCTTTCGTATAATCCAGGATTGCCCGTGTGGCAGATTCCACTTCGGACACACTGCCGGTAATGATCAGTGAGCCGCTGAAACGGTCCACAAATCCCAGTTCCGCTCCGGAAGACTTCACCGCAATATCCGCTATGATGATCGCCGTCTCTGCAGGGGAGATGGTCATAACTCCGATTGCCGATTTGGAATATTCTACTCTGGGATCCAGTCCCAGCTTCTCATACAGGATAGGGTCCGGGTTGGCAATAATGTGCGCCAGTGTGATCTGACGGCCGGGCACCAGCTCCTGCACAATTCTCTGCTTGCCATCCATGATGCTTGTATCAAAAATCATTTTGTACCTCCGATTTGAAACAAGACTTTCAGAACATCTTGTCTCATTTTTATTATAGTGACAACACAGTGGAAAGTCAATACTTTGCACGGCGTTTTTGTTTGTTTTTGTGGGGTTTTTGTTTTCTCTATTGCGGTTTTGTGTGGTTTTGTTTGTTTTGTATGAAAAATTTGATACACTTCTCCTCTCACGTCATTGACAGAAACCCATAATATATGTACAATGAATTTATACAGGCCGTTTCACCAAAGACGCGGCCACCCACCACAGAAACAGAGGTTTTTACAGATGCTGCCGATAGACATTCACACCCATACGGTAGCCGGAGGCCATGGCACTTCTCACACCATAGCCGACCTGGCTAAAACTGCATATGGCAAGGGCATGACACTGCTCGGTATTTCAGACCACGGTCCCGCCACGCCGGGTTCCTGCAAAGAGTCTTATTTCCGAAGCCTCAAAGCAGCCCCCCGGACGAGAGCCGGCATTTCTATCCTGTACGGAGCAGAAGCCAATATTCTGAACGAGCAGGGGCAGCTGGATCTTTCTGACGAAGTTCTTTCCGGTCTGGACTTCTGCATCGCCAGTATCCATCCTCAGAGCTTCCGAAGCCCTGCATATCACCGCAGTTCCTTCTGGGACAGACGGCCGGTAGCCGAAGATACAGAGGCCGCAAGGCTGCACAATACACAGGCCTATATCCGGGCCATGGAGAATCCCTATGTAACTGTTATCGGCCATCCCGATGACCAGCACTATCCCATCCACTGCGAGCAGCTTGTAGAAGCAGCCGCCCGCCATCAGGTAATCATAGAGGTGAACGAAGCTTCTCTCATACCGGGTGGCTATCGCGGAGAAGTGCGGGAGACAATGACCACCATCCTGACCCATTGCCGCAGACATAATCTTCCTATTCTGTTGTCCAGCGACAGTCACGGTGCCGAAGGCGTAGGCGAAGCCCCGCACTGCGAAGCCCTGATATCAGAGACAGGATATCCCCGGGAGCTCATTCTGAACTATATGGATCCCGAAACCGCCCGCAGTATTCTGAGAAGCCGCAGATAAGTCGTTTAGCGATTGATACAACGCAGGAAGGCTATAGTTTCATGAGAATCATTTTACTTCGCCACGGCGAAACCGTTTGGAATAAAGAAAACCGCCTGCAGGGCTGCAAGGATATTCCCCTGTCTCCCGAGGGCGTCACCCAGATCAGCCGGACCGGAAAACATCTGGCTGATTTTCCTTTTCAGATCGATACCATACTCTCGAGCCCTCTTACACGGGCGGTAGAAAGTGCCCGGACTGTGGCAAAAGAGCTTAGATTTCCCACGTCCCACATCTTTGTTGAGCCCCTTTTTCTGGAGCGAAGCTTCGGCGAAGGCGAGGGACTGACCTACCACGAAGCCCTGGCCCGCTATCCGGACAGTAATTATCCGGGCATGGAGACACTGCCCCAATTGTGTGCGCGCGCCGGACAAGCCGTGGAGCTATGCACCCGTAAGTATCCGGGACAGAACATTCTGGTCGTTGCCCACGGTGCCATCATCAAAGCCGTTCTGGTCGCCATGAGCGAAGGCACAATCGGATATTTTGACGAAAAAGTGTGGATTGAGAACGGAAGTTACTGCATGTTGGAAGGAGAACCGGGCCACTGGCGGATTTCTTTCCACAATGCCTCAGACGGGTATAAACCCCTGGTGCTGATCCCCTGATGTTGCGATTGCCTTCTTTCGTTGCAGAATTGTCAAACGCCGTTGCTTGATACCCCCATGTACAAAAGCTATAATGAAGATAACAATAAACGACGGAGGCAATCACATGTTAAATGAAAACATCAAATCACACCGCAAGGCAAAGGGGCTGTCGCAGGAGGAACTTGCAGCCAAGCTGCATGTAGCACGCCAAACCCTGTCAAAGTGGGAAATGGGACAATCCGTCCCTGACGCCGAAATGCTGATACGGATTGCAAAGGCGTTAGACACTTCCGTGAGTGAACTTTTGGGTGAATCCTTTACTTCAGAAAGAAACAACGACTCTCCAAAAGACATCGGTGAAAAGCTCGAAGCTCTGAATGGACAATACGCAAGGCTCCAGGAGCAAAAGCGCAAAATATGGAGAATTCTTTCCATCGCTCTGGCAATTCTCGGCCTTGTATACCTTATGGACCGCCTATGGTTCGCCGGCACTATATTCCGGGCAATGACCACATCCCCGTCGGGAGCTTCTTCCGGTCCGACGATTGTAAACGGTTCCGTTTATAAAATGGTACTCCCCATGTGTATTCGCATGCTTGTGCCTCCTATTGTTATCTGTGCTATCGCAGCAATCGGAATCTATAAAACCAAAAAGAATGCCTGATCAAACAATAAAGGACCGACGGAGCACATTGCAAACCCGCTCCGTCGGTCTCCGAATAACATCAATTTTTCAATATGGTTCTGCTATTTTCACCACAAAGATATCACCCATCTTTATTACAGAACCCTCCTGCGGAAAAGACGGCATAGCCGCCGCTTCCTTGGTTTCCCGGATTTTACCGTACGTCTCCTCATCTGCGTAAAAAATTCTTTTACCGCACAAATTATTCAACACAGAATTCCACGTCCTCTGATTATTCCCCGGCGCAACACTGAAATATCCAAACTTTGCATAATAGTTTGCCGTTTCAAATGCTTTGGATTTATAAAACAGTACGTTATCCGCAGGCCTTCCAAGGAATACAACCGCGCTCCTTCCGTCTGTCGTATACCCCTGTTCTATCAAAGTGTCAGTCATAGTCTCTGTCAGAGATATTACGGAATTTTTTCCCTCCTTTAACGCCAGTTGGTCATTTGTCACAACAGGAACAGATATCCACAGCAACAAAAGCATAACCAGTACTCCCACTCTGTGGCTCCAATAATTCCAAGAGGATTCCGCGCCTTTCTTTGACAGCGCAATCAGAATTACAGCCAGCACCATCCCCATCGACATTATCAGCGTTTGCTCTGTCCCCACTGCCAAAAGAAGACTCGCATTGCAGCCAACCGGAATGAGCAAAATTGCCACAGACATCAAAATCCCCAAAATAACACTTTTTCTAAATGCAATAAATATCAAAGATATTATTTTAATTATTGCAACTGCCAGAAGAACAGCAAATACCATTGAGGTAGCTGACGTATTCAAATGCATATTTTCTTTTACAAAAAAGTCAAAAAATGTAGTATAACACCTGGATATGGTTTGGGGCAGGCTTTTGATCATCAACATTGGCGTCAGGGAATCAATGCCTCTATATGAGGAAAATTCCGTTTTCGAATACCATAGCATAAATTGTGTAAACGCATAGTACATTCCTCCGCCCAGGCAAATTCCTCCAAAAGCGTCTCTCAAATAAACAAGAACCTTTGCAACACTTTGTTCCTCTAAAATCAAAACTATCACAAAAAACAAAAGCACAACACAGCAGGCTCCCAAATATGCCTGGTAGCAGCTCATGGAAATTGCAATGCATACTCCGCACAGTATTATCCTGTATGCTTTTTTACAATATCGAAAAAACACCACGGGAAGAATTGCGAAAAAATACGCAGTCGCATAACCTATCGAAGTATATCCATAGGTCAATGTATTACAGACAACCGGATTCGCAATTAAGCAGAAAGATAACAGGAAACGCTGCACATTTCCTTTTATATTTAGCATTTCCACTAAAACAGCATTCGAAATTGCTAAAATCGCCAAAGTGATAACTGTCTGAAAAGGCGCTGCGACAATGCCAAAATGTAATTTATCCACATACCGCAGAAGGCCTCTTCCCGATGAGATTTCCCCGTTTCCTGCTATGTAATTAGACAAATGCCATACACCATCAATATCATTAACCAAATCATGTGCCATAATCATAAAATATACGGCACACCCAAATAATACATTAATAATTATAAATGCACTATGCTTTTTACATACTTTTAATATGCCCTGCTCAAAATTTGAATATTTATTCTTCATAAACCCTCCTGCCTCTTTTGCTCACTCCCCATTTTGTTCCTGCGTTCTTTCTTTTGCATATTTTTCATGCAATTTGCGCCCACCGTTTATAAGCGAAGGTGTTTCAAAAAGCAGACTAAGTGAAACAGCCCGTAAAATGTTTCTTTCATCCATAAATGTTCAATAAAATCCCATAAAACAATTATATCTAAGGGGTTTCAAAAAGTCTACTATTTGGAACAAATTTCCCACTCTTTCTTCGAGTCTATTAACTCCATGCACCTACGATAAAAAGTGGAATAATTCATATTCAATTTTTCTGCAGCTTTTCGCAGCGATATCTTCCCTTCTCTCCACAGCAAATAATACTTTTCAAACCGCTCCGGAACTTCCTTTTTCTTGCACCCAAACCGAATCCCATTTTGTCTGGCTGCCGCAATTCCCTCTGCCTGCCTCCTTTAATAGTGATAATTTTCATTATAAACCGAAGCCGTATGAACAGAAACGGAGATAATAAAAAAGAGCTGCTGCTCCATAGATCATTCAAATCTACTTTGCAGCAGCTCCTCCTCGTGATAATTCAAACAAATATTATACTCTCTTGCTCAGCACTTCTTTCTCGTACTTCACAACTTCCTGATACCAGCTTGCATCGCCTGCTACGCCGCAAACTCTGCAGTACTCGTTCCATACGTCGCTGTAAGGAAGATCCTTAGCATTTTCCTGCATAACCATAAGCTCAGTGAAGTTGCTCTCATCCTGCAGCTTCTTTAAGGACTCGTTAGGAGTACACATAGCCATCAACAGAGCCTTCTGCCAGCTTCTGATACCAACTACCCATGCAGAGATACGGTTGATGCTTGCATCAAAGTAATCCAGAGCCATGTAAACTCTGTCAAGAGCGTCGTTGCGAACGATCTCCTTAGCCATCTCCTTGGTCTCGTCATCCAGAAGAACTACATGGTCGGAATCCCAACGGATAGGTCTGGTGATGTGCAGTGCGATCTCAGGGAAGAAGCACAGCAGTGCAGGGATCTTGTCGGATACTACTTCTGTAGGATGATAGTGACCGTTGTCCATCAAAGGCAGGCAGCCGTCATGAGAAGCTGCAAAGCTCAAAGTAAACTCAGCACTACCTACGGTATATGCCTCTACGCCGATACCAAATACCTTGGACTCTACGCAGGGTTTAACCAGATTCTTATCGAAGGGCTCGGAAAGGATTGCTTCGATAGACTCTTTGTAACGCATTCTGGGACCCATTCTGTCGGCGGGAACATCCTTGTAACCGTCGCCGGTCCAGATGTTCATAACACAGGGAACGCCGGTCTCCTCAGCAAAATACTGAGAAATGCGAACGCAGGCTTTACCGTGCTCGATCCAGAACTTTCTGGTCTCTTCATCGGGGCTTGACAGGGTCAGACCGTCTTTGACCTTTGCATGGGAGAAGAAGGTGGGGTTAAAGTCAATACCCATATTTCTCTCTTTTGCAAACTCAACCCATTTTGCAAAATGCTTGGGCTCCAGCTTATCTCTGTCCACATACTCACCGGGCTCAAAAATAGCATAGCATGCATGAACGTTCAGTTTCTTCTTACCGGGGGTCAGGCTCAGCACCTTGTCCATGTCAGCCATCAATTCTTCGGGAGTTCTCGCTTTACCGGGATAATTACCGGTAGTCTGGATACCGCCGGTCAAAGGGCCATCCTGGTCAAAGCCCTTAACATCGTCGCCTTGCCAGCAGTGTACTGCTACGGGGAGGGTCTGTAACTTGGCAATGACAGCATCTGTGTCAACGCCGTATGCTGCAAAAATCTCTTTTGCAGATTCATATCTTGTGCTCATATTTATGTACTCCTTTCAATTAAGTTACGCATTGTAAGTTTTCACTGCAAAGGACTCAAACACACAGTCTCTTGCACTTGCCAGATCGGTCAGCTCACCGTCTGCCATCATCTGCACCATCAGGTTACCGATGGCTGTAGCCTCTGTAGGTCCTGCATATACGGTCCTGCCGGTGTATTTGGCAGTGAGAATATTGAGGTACTCTGCATTGGCACCGCCGCCTACCACATTGATGCTGGTGTAATGCTTACCGGTGATCTCCTGAATCTCCTCGATGGTATCAGCATAGCATTTTGCCAGACTGTTGTAAATCACGGATGCAATCTCACCGTAGGTCTCGGGAACGGGCTGTCCGCTCTCTGCGCAAGCCGCCTGCACTTCTTTGATCATATTCTTGGGAGCCAGAAAACGATCGTCATTGCAATCAACCAGAGAAGGAATGGTCTGTCTGGATGCCTCATCGCAGATCTCGCCAAAGGACAGGTCAAGTCCTCTCTCTTCCTTCAATTCTTTCTTCACAGACTGGATCATCCAAAGACCCATGATGTTCTTCAAATAACGGAAACGATACTGATAACCGCCCTCGTTGGTGAAGTTGTGCGCCTTGCTTGCGGGGCTGCAGTCTGCTTCCATACGCTCCACACCCATAAGAGACCAGGTGCCGGAGCTGATATATACGGTATCCGGATTGTTGCTGGGTACTGCCAATACTGCAGACCCGGTATCGTGGGTTGCAGGAAGCACTACCTTACAATTGAATCCAACCTCCTCCTGAACCTCAGGTGACAGATCGCCAAGAACCGTACCGGGCGTCTTGATCTCCTGGAACATCTCTGCAGGATATCCCAAAGTCTTGATCAGATCCAGATCCCACTCCTTGGTATAGGGATTCACCAGCTGCCCGGTAGTTGCCTCTGTGTATTCGTTGGACTTCACACCGCTTAACAGATAGTGGAAATAGTCAGGCACCATCAGGAAGGTCTTGGCCTTCTCAAGGTACTCCGGATGTTTGGTCTTCACAGCCATGAGCTGATAGATAGTGTTGAAAATCGCCTTCTGGATACCGGTTCTTGCATACAGCTCATCCTCCGGGATAATCTTGTATACCTCCTCATCCATTCCAAAATTTCGGCCGTCACGGTATCCTACGGTGTTGCCCAGCACCTTGTCATTCTCGTCCAAAAGCACGAAATCCACACCCCAGGTGTCTACGCCTACACTTACCGGAATCTTGCCGATGTCCTTACATTTCTTCAGTCCGGCCTTAATCTCTGCAAACAGCTGCACAAAATCCCAGCACAGCTCACCGTCTTTCTCGCTCATTCCGTTATAAAAGCGGTGCACTTCCTCCAGAATCAACTTTCCGCCCTCCAGATGGCAAAGAATATGACGTCCGCTGCTTGCTCCGATGTCAATCGCCAAATAATATTTACTCATTGTGTCCTCCTTTCTCGCTTCACATTCTACTTCGCTACAGGCAAATCTTCCTGCAATCTCAAGTCTGAACGTTTACTTTTTATCTATCATAACACATAAAAGGCAAAATGAAAAGGACACTTCTTGAGAAAAAAAGTGTCCTTATTTGCAAAATGCATTATGTAATTATTTTTACAATTATTTCTGTAAGTATTTTGCAACTTCTGCAGCTACCAGCTTAGTCAGCTTCTCAAGGTCCTGAGAGGACATCTGGCCGTTAAAGCCAAGACGGTTATCAGCCTTTCCATCAGAGCTGAACAGCTTCATCTTCTTCGCAGTTGCCAGCTTAACAGCTTCTACAGCTGCAGGAATCAGATCGATCACACCCTTATCCATGCTGGAGAACTTCTTAAACTCAGCTTCAACAGCAGCCACGTTGATATCAGTGAAGATATTAACCTTGCTGATACCTTCCTTGATAGCCTGCTTAAAGTCATTGTCAGTCAGACCGGAACCACCGTGAAGTACCAGAGGAACATCAACGGTATTGGCAATGGTGCGAATTCTCTCGAAGTCAAGCTTAGGAGGCAGCTTATAAGCGCCATGGGCGTTACCTACTGCAATAGCCAGCGCATCAACACCTGTTCTGTCCACAAAATCCTTTGCCTGTCTGGGATCTGTGAAATACTGGGAAGGATCAGCCAGATGGGAGCTTCCCTCAGCAGAACCTTCATTGTCACCTACATGACCCAGCTCACCCTCGATGGTTGCACCGTAAGAATGGGCAATGTCTGCCATCTCTTTCACCTTACGGATATTCTCCTCGTAAGAATCAGTGGAGCAGTCGTACATAACAGAACTGAAGCCCAGCTTTAACGCCTCAACACAGGTATCGTAGGTAAGGCCGTGATCCAGATGTACAACAACCGGAACGGAAGCCTTCTTAGCCATAGGAATCAAATAATAGGAAATCTCCTCCAGAGGTCCGTAAGGAAGAAGGATCTCTGCACTACCCATGATAACGGGGGATCTGGTCGCCTCTGCTGCAGCAATGATACCGCGGGCGAGCTCCAGATTAACGGCATTAAATAAACCAACTGCATAACGGTTCTTTTTCGCAGGAATCAGAACCTCATTCATGTTAACTAACATCTGTCATTACCTCCTTAGTCGATAACCTCAACCGTCTTGTTGTAATGAGACTTCAGTGCTGCGGTAGCGAGAGTGTGAGACATCTCAGTCTCCTCGGGAGTAAAGAGTCCAAAAGGTACCTCCACACCGGAGTACTCCAGCATAAACGCTGCAATCTGCTGCTGAATGGCATCCGTGAATCCAAACTCAAAAATAGGACCGGTAATGGTAGGAAGCATAGGCTTGTAACCGATGATGATGCGGTTCCAGGACTGCTCCTTACCCCAAGAAGAGGTATAGTAGAACGCATTGGCATCATCACTGGAGAAGCGGGCGCTGCAGTCCATACCATAGATCTCAAAGAACCAACGGTTGGTAGAACCGGGGCACATACGCTTTGTCTCAAGTGTCATAGGGATCTCATCACCGTCTGTATTCAAAGTAGTGCAGAAGATGGTACAGTTATCAAAGGTATCGCAAACTGCCATGCCGCCTTTGCCGTCGGGACGCTCTTTTACAATATTGCTGAAGTGCGCTCTGACAGTCTTGGGCTTGAAGCCAAGACGGAAAGGAACATGCTGTGTGTGAATACCAAGGTCGCCAAGACAGCCGTATTCGCCGTTAAACTTCACCATACGTTTCCAGTTGATGGGCTTATTGGTGTCCATATCACTGCAGTGATTGAAGCCGCAGTGAATCTCAAGAACCTTACCGAACTTACCTTCCTTGTACCAGTTGATCATGGTTTGCATAGCAGGATAATAAGGGAACTCACTGCAGCAGCGAACGAAGGTGTTCGGATTCTCGCGGATCGCTTTCATAATATTCTCATTTGCCTTCTTATCGATACCGAAAGGCTTCTCACCCAAAAGAGCTTTACCGCTCTTGATAATATCGATATAGAACTGCTCATGAAGGTTGTGTGGTACAGCACAGTATATCGCATCAATGTCCTCTTTGTCAAGAAGTTCCTTGTAATCTGCAACTGAATACTTGATCTCAGGGAAATTCTTCTGGAACCACTCCATCTCCTTGGGAACAACAGAGCAGATACCAACTATTTCAGGTCTCGGAATATCGTCAGTCAGATGACACCAGCGGGCAGCAGCGGAAGCAAATTCTCTTGCCATAAGGCCGCAGCCGATCAAACCAAATCTTACAGTTTTCATGATTCATTATCCTTTCATTCCTCCGCTTCGGAGCAGAGATCCTCTATTTATTACACCCAAACAGATGAGTGTTTGGGTGTAATAAGCACATTAATTAATATCCAAAATGCTTCTCAGTTTCAGCAACTGCCTCTTCAATGATATCAAGACCCTTGAGAGCAGCAGCATCGTCCAGGATCATCGGAGGAGACATACGAAGGATGTGGCCTGAAGGTACCCAAGCAAGACCCTTCTCAAATGCCTTCTGATAAATCATCTGGCCTGCCTCATTGAAAGGCTCCTTAGTGGTGCGATCCTTAACGATTTCAATAGCCTGCAGACATCCGATAGCACGAACGTCACCGATGATAGGATGCTTCTCCATCATCTCCTTCATTCTCTTCAGCATGATCTCACCAAGGTGAGCGGAACGCTCATTCAGGCCTTCCTCTTCAATTACTCTGATAGACTCAAGAGCAGCGATACAAGCCATAGGGTTGCCGCCGTAGCTGGAGGAAGCAGAGATCTTCTCGATTGCGGGAGCAAGATCCTTGGATACTGCCAGAGCAGTTACAGGGAATCCGTTACCAAAGCCCTTACCGAGAGTGGTGATATCAGCAGTAACATTCCAGTGATCCATAGCAAGGTACTTACCGGTTCTTGCCATACAGTTCAGAACTTCGTCTGCGAAGAGCAGGATACCTCTCTTATCGCAAAGTGCACGCAGTGCAGGGATGAAATCATCGGGAGGAATGATGGATCCGCCCCATCCCTGAACAGGCTCAAGAACGATTGCAGCCACATTCTTACCGCCGTTAGCGCATGCATTGTCAAGCATACCTTCGATCATATGTATGTAAGGTGTAGAATCCTTCCAAGCCTCCTCGGGAGTTCTTCCGAAGAAGTCACGGTAAGGGTTAGGTCTGGGAACCAGCATGAAGCCGGGAGCTCTCATGTGGGTATCGGGACCTACAACAGCAAGGGAGTTGGCACCATAGGTCTTACCATGGAAATCTCTGAAGAAAGAGATAAACTCCTGCTTACCGGTAGCCGCACGTGCACAGCGCAGACCTGCTTCAACAGCAGTGGTACCGGAATCATAGAACTGGAAGCCGCCGAAACGACCACCTGTAATCTCATGCATCTTCTCTACCAGCTCCATCTTAACCTTAGTGGTGAAGTCGTGGCAGTTCATCAGCTTCTTTGCCTGAGCGGCAACGCCTTCGCTGATTCTGGGATGGCAATGTCCAAGTCCGGTTACATAGATACCGGAGGAGAAATCAAGGTAGGTATTACCATCAACGTCGGTAAGAGTATATCCATAACCGGATTCAAAAGCCACAGGGAACAGCTTAACCTGGCTGGAATAACCCTTCATGTGCTTAGCGCATCTCTCGTGGTACTCGATAGATTTGGGGCCTGGTACAGTGGCAGACACCATGTTGGGAACAGTTGTAAGATCAACACTTGCCCAATTCTTGCTCATAGTCTTTTCCTCTTTTCGTTTTATTTCATATTGGCTTTAAAAACTTTCGCCTCATTATGATTCAACTTAATTATATAAACAAACGCAAAATAAGTCAACTACTATTTTGCATCCCCTGCACTTTTTCCTTGTAACAGGAAATGTTGCGATTCACCGCCTTTTGGGACGCGTGCTGTGAACTTCTCCAGCTTTTCCATCTGCACTTCCCTGCGCAGAACCTCATTGCTCTCACCGCACACGGAAAGCCAGGAATCCTCCAGCCGGATACTACTCAGCCAAACTCCATTGATTTCCCTGTCAGATGCATCCCTGACACGTCCGGCATCCGCATCCACCGAAAAGGTATCCAACCCAATGGACAGCCCTTTGCCCAGATATTTTGCGTAGCTTTCTTTTAAAGTCCATATTCTGGTAAAGGCAACCGCTCTTTCCTCTTCAGCAGAAGCACCAAAAATCTTTTTTTTCTCTCTGTCACTTAAAAAACGGTGGGTGATCTTCTTCCAACCATCACCTTTCCGCACTGTTTCCACATCCACGCCTACCGCTTCACTCGATCCGTCACAACAGTAAGCAACTGCCACCCATCTACCCGAGTGAGAAAAATTGAAAACAAAAGGTTCCGAGCCTTTTACAAAAGGTTTGCCATTCTGTTCATAGCTGATCACCGGCTCCCCACAGAATCCGCATGCCTCAAACAGACAGTATCTCAGCAAAACCTCCGCCGTAATACATCTTACAGCATCTTCTCCGTTCTGATATCTGTCAGCTCTCTGCCTTCTCTCCACGGTGGCCGCACGATACAGGGCATCGTATCCCTCACTATTCAATTGACTTACATCCACATAATCAACGCAAATCATTTACGGTCCGCTTTCTTAGCAATTCTTCTTAGTAGCTAATTCTTTCTGAGCCCGGAAAGTTCCTTTTGCAAGCGCGCGATTTCTTCGTCCTTAGCCGCATTGCTCCTCCTAAGCTCTTGTTTTATCAACTCCAGCTCCTGCTTCTCCCGTTCAAGCTCCTTTAGCTGCTCTTTCTGCTGCTCCACCAACCGCTGCTCCAGCTCCTGCTTCTCGCGCTCAAGCTCCTTTAGCTGCTCTTTCTGCTGCTCCACCAACCGCTGCTCCAACTCCTGCTTCTCGCGCTCCAGTTCTCTCATCTTGTTCTCGATGTAGCGCCGCTCATTGTAATAATCTTCCCGCGCTTCGCACTGCATGCGGATAGTCTCCTCTGTACTCAGCTGATACACTGTCTCTGCTGCTTCCGCAAGAAATCTGTCTTTTGATGAAAGCATTCTGATCTCCTCCCATGTAGTTGCCTTAAAGAGTCTCGCCCAGTGGTCAATGCCACGCAGCTTATCTTCCCGTGTCGCTTTTTCTATCTGAGTTAAGTCTACCACATGAAGCTTCAATTTGTCACTATAAATCATATAATTATTAACATTTAAAAACATATAAGTACTAAAAAATTCCGGTGCCTCTTTAAAAAGTGTGAAGTCAAGAAAGCATACCTGCACTACCGGTTTCACATCCCTGTAGCCCTGACCGCTGTTCAGGTTATCAAACGACCTGCACAGATCAATCCCTTTAATGCCCCGTTGCTCCTTTGCAACGTAGCCCGGAACAGATAATCATTGGTAAGTGAGTAAGGCATCCTGCCTGTAGCCTCCCGAAGAGACATGATGCACGATGAATTGATAGAAGATTTTGTCAGATCAGACATAGATATCCCCTTTATATAGATTTCAGATGTGTACCGGTAAAACTGATAAGGCTGTTATACCTCAAAAATCAGTCATACATCAAGTTGTTTTTGCTCGTAATGATGTAGAAAAATATTATAAAAAAAAGTGCACAAAACAGATAAAACGCAGGTTTTCAAGCAACAAACCTCCAAATTTAAAGGCTTTCACCGCGCAAAAGTGGGTTGTGCAACTTGCACAACCCGCCGCTAATCCCATATTAAACACAGCTCTCATTTGTTAAAATGTCACAAAAGGCTCTTATTTGGCCGTAGTATTCACAAAATGTGTCTCTGTCTTGGAATACATGATCTTCTGGGAGCGGTACAACCCGTAGTAGCCGGAAAGCATATAGCTGACCGCAACCGTAATCAGATAATAAGGCATACCCGACAGGCCAAACAACTCAAAGGAGATCAAGAGTGAAGTGATCGGGCAATTGGTGACACCGCAGAACAGGCCCACCATACCACAGGCCGCAACCAGCGGCGCAGGCAATCCGAGCAGGGACGCCACCGCACAGCCGAATGCCGCACCGATACAAAAGGAAGGAACGATCTCTCCCCCTTTAAATCCCGCGCCCAGAGTCAGTGCAGTAAAGAGAATCTTCAGCAAAAAAGCATACAGAGGAACATCGCCGCCATGGAAGATATGTTCTATCACTTCCATACCGGAGCCCAGGTAAAACTCTGTCCTCAAAAGTGCCGCAAGCAGAATGATCAGCACACCGCCCGCTGCAATCCGAAGATAAGGATTCCTGAAGTACTTTTTATACAGGCGTTCCCCGGAGTGGAGTACCACACAGAACAAAATACTGATCCCGCCGATCAGCGCCGCAAACAGGATCACTTTCAAAAATACAACCGGCGTCATGGCTGGCGCTTCAAGGACCGGGAATTTCTCCGCCGGCAGTCGAAAGAAGTCTGCCACAAAGCGGGCCACCATGGCCGCCGTCACACAGGGTACCAGCGCCGAATAGTGCATGATGCCGATGCTGATCACTTCCAGTGCGAATACAGCTGCTGCCACAGGGGTACCGAACAGCGCAGAAAACCCCGCACTCATACCGCACATGATAATGATATGACGATCGTTTGCATTCAGTCGGATCACCTTGCCCAGCCTGTTGGCAATGCCGCCTCCCAGCTGGATTGCAGCACCCTCACGCCCGGCGGAACCGCCACACAGATAAGTCAGAACCGTGGACACAAAGATCAGCGGCACCATACGCAAGGGAATATCTGTGGAGGAATGAATCGAGGCGATCACCATATTGGTACCTCTGTCATCTTCATCCTTAAATACATGGTACAAAAATACAATGATAAGACCTGCAATGGGTAGCGCCAGCACAATAAAGGGATGCTGCATTCTGAACTCATTGGCATCCAACAGGATATGACCGAACAGAACGCCCACCGCCCCCACGATCAGGCCGGTGAAGCCGCTGATAACCAGCCACTTTATAAGCGTTTTTACCGGAAAAAAGCCCCGACTGAAATGTTCCTTAAGCATAAATAAATAATCCTCTGTAATCTCTCATGGACGACTTCAGGGCACTTTAAAAGTGCCCTGAACTATGTAACAGTATGCTTATTATAACTTTACGGCATTCTTCTGTCAACCGACAGGAAATATCTTCAGCTAACCTTACACAGGAAATGTCTCCATGTAATCCGCAATGATCTTAGGATCCTCGAGGCCGTGAGGATGGTGATCGCAGTCTTTCTTCACATGTACTTCGATAGTTCCGCCGTTCTTTTGGTAGTAGTCTGCCAGGATCTGACCGTTCTCGCAGAAAGGCACGGTCTGGTCGCTGTCGCCGGCTACCAGGATCACAGGAATCTTGTTCTCAAGCAGGATATCCATCTTATCGATGGGATGGTCACGGTAACTGATCAGTTCGGAAACCGTTCTGCCGGTGCATTTCACATACTCTTTTGTAAGAGCTTCCATCGCTCCTGTTGCCACTCCCATTCCTGCAGGACAGCTAAGGAGATTCAGCACGGGAGCATCCAGATACAGTCCGCTGATCCGCTCCGGATAAAGAGCCGTCAGCTTTACACCGAATAAGCCGCCGCAGCTAAGACCTACCACTGCACACTTTTCATTCAGACCGTACTTTGCAGCAACATAAGGGATAAATTCTCCCTTTCTCTTAAGATCCTCCGGCTCTGCCCAGCGATTGTAGTTATCGTTAAAGGCAATATGCCATCCTCTGTTCAAAAGTTCGATCTCAAGTGCCGGGAAAGATCCAAAGTATTCTGTCTTCAGTGCCCACTTCCCGTTAGGCTTTACATTGGGCTTAACTACCTTTGCGATCAACCCCATAAATTCAAACTCATCGCAGGAAAACCCTTCAAACTGCGACCATTCTACTGCTTCAAAACTCATTTTACTCCTCCTTCGTGTCACCCAGTGACGCTATCAATTCTTTTATGTGATCATCGTTCTTATAAAACTCGTGATCTCCTTCATACACCGTGAATTTTACCCAGTCAGCACCCTCTGTTCCGCAGAGGTCCACGATGCGCTGATATTCCGCCTGACTTTGGCGATAGTCAAAAATAGGATCTTTGTCCCCCATCTCCAGATACAACTTCCGGGGATGTACCAGACACGCCAGCTCCGCTTCACCGAAATGACTTGCAATATCCCGAAATCCCCACTCCATCCGGAAGTGACAGGTATCCTTACAGAAGAAGGAACAGGAAATCGCCGCCTTGATCCTGGTGTCGAGGGCTGCGGTAAACTGTGTGAAGAAACCGCCGTAGGACATACCGATCATGCCGATGTTCTTTACCCACTGCTGACCTTCAAAATAATCTATGATACGCATGATGGCATAAATCTCCACCGCTGTGACGGAGCTTCCCACGCGTCTTAACCTTGCATCGATCATTTCTCTGTTATAGTCAGGGATATAGTTCTCCTTTGACCACAGTAACAGCTGAGGAGCAAAGACATTTGCACCATTTTTCAGAATACGCTCAACCATGTCGTTATAATTGATTGTGGTTCCGTACAGTCCGCCGATCCGTTCGGGCGTTCCCAGATCGCCGTGTTGTGCGATCACGAAAGGCCGTACCGGCTCGCCATGATACTTGAACAACAAGCCGGTAACAACCAACCCGGGGAGCACCTCAAGCTGCATTCGATATACAGAATATTCTCCCTCGTCAGAGAGCAATTCGGATGTTGCTTTCACCTGATCCCGCGGCGTTTTATCCGTCAGCGGCCAGCCAAGGATTCCGGCCAGATCCCGGCGATATTTTTCTTTCTCTTCCATAATAGATCTGATATAGGCATTTTTGCGGTCTTCGGAACTTTTTTCAAGCTGTTCCACCAACTGCTCAATCCCGTCCAGATACTGTTTTTTATACTGGTCTGCCCAGCCGAGCTCTTCCCTGTATATCACACCGCCATACCTCCCGGAACTTATTCGGGCTTCTTCTCCAGCTTCAGAGGGAAGTCACCCAGATGTTTTACCTTATAGCCGTTTGCCTTGAACTCCTCATAATCGAAAGCTTCCAGCTCATCGATGGCAAGCTTGTGGAACTCATAGAAGTTGTACCACCACTCATAGCCACTGCCCAGCTCTGCGTTCAGATAAGCATCTGCAATGTCACAGCCCATAGCGGGAGCTACATAGAAAGCACCCATAGCCAGTACATTTACGCCGTTGCCGGTGATGGCACGCAGTGCTGCGGGAACGCTCTCAACAACGCCTGCATGAACATGAGGACATTTGCTGGCTGCAATGTGGATACCCATACCGGTACCGCAGAACAGCAGTGCTCTCTCAAACTCACCTTCGGAGATCATAGCTCCTACCTTGAGACCTACTCTGTGGAACATCAGATCGGTGTCATCAGGATCGGAATCCTTGCGAACACCTACATCCGTCACCTTCCAGCCTTTTGACTGAAGATGCTCCACTACCGCTTCCTTTAACGGGAATCCCGCAAAATCAGCACCCACCAGAATCTCTTTGTCTTTGATCATTTTCATAATCGTTTCCTCACTTTCTTTTTTTTATTTTATCAGATAACACATGGTATCTGAAAATTATCAGTCATCTAAAATGGCATCCACCAAAGACACTGCAAACAGCCAGTTCATCTCTCTCAACGGATGATTGATCCTGTTTGCCAGAAGTCTTGTGGTATCCACGCCGTTGGCAGAAAGTCTCTTCCACTTGGCATAACAGTCACAAACCTTGACACCGGCCTCCTCACAGACCTTGCGTGCCTCTGCAATAAAAGTGTCCATCACGCCGCCCGTCTGCGTAACCAGCTTGGCTTCTGCGATGGTAATAATCTCCTGATCCGTGATCTCTTTGCTCACATAGGTGTTCATCATATTGGGGGTCATAAAGAGCACTTCACTTCCCGCCTCTTTTACTCTGCGAAAAATTTCCCGCAGTGCATTCTTGTAATCCTCCAGGCCGTCCATGCCATACAGGGTATCATTCAGGCCAAAGCATACTACGGTCAGATCAGGCTTATGGGACAATACATCTCTTTCCAACCTGTCAAGTCCGTGAGGCGCCATGCCGCCGCTGATACCGGCGTTAATAATATTGATGGGCACACTGGGAAATAACAGGGTAAAAATGGAATCCAGATATCTGTGATATGCGTGCTCTTTATCAAAAATGGTATCCACACAATTATCCGGCTTTCTGTAAAGCTCAAAACAGCCCTGGGTCACACTGTCCCCCAAAAATGCGATGGTCACAGCCTCGTGCTGTCCATTGGCAGCTGCTTTTTCTCTGATCTTGTTCATAATATTCATGATTCGTCACCTCTCTTTTTTACTTTATATCCGTAGAAGGAAAATATAGGAAGATGGGTTGCATAGTCAACCGGTACGATTTTCTGCATATCCATATCACTTGCACAGTGAACCACACAGTTCTCTCCAAGAGTTCTTCGGAATTTCAGTAAAATCTGATTCCTGCCTATGCCCTCATAGTTTTCCAGCTCCGGAGTGCCTTCCTCGTCTTCTGCCGCAAATGCCGATTTGTCAGGAGTGCACCAGAAGGTCTCCAGCTTGTCATACACCGGCTCAAAGGTAAGCAGGATCTCCTGATCACCCGTCTGTTCCGCAGCACAAATATCCGGCGCATCACACAGAAATGACTTGCCGTAAACATGGCACAGCACCTTCTTGGCCAGCCGCTCTCCCAGACCGATGTTGGCCTTTGCGTTGTTATGTCCGCAGCCGTCTGACAAGGGAGAATCTGTGGTGGGTATGGTATAAATATGCTCCAGATAACCCAGTCTTCTCTGCTGCTCCCTGATCATACCCCAGCACAGATCTCTCTGCTCGGTCCGCAGATTGTAGCAACGGTTCAGCTGAAATACAAAAAACGGAAGTGTCGGATCGGACAACTCTCTGCAGATACTCTCCTTAAATTCCACAAACTTGTCATAGTATGACTGGTATAGCTCCACCAGCGTATCGGAGCAGCCCTGATACCAGAGGACTCCCTTTACCTTACCGCCCGCCAGCCGGATCCGGTCCATCATATTTGCATACAGCGGGCCGTTTTCCGGCGACCACTCATCGATGCCCGTTCCGCCCTTGGCCGTCTGGATCAGTCCGATGGGATAATGCAGTTCTCTTTTCAGATACTTGGCAAAGGAAAGATACAGGGAGTGTCCTGTATTGGCGCCGTCCATATTCACCGGATTCTCCGGCGCACCTGTGGAATCCTGCAGGGGATGTACCGCAAGGTTCCACTTGCCGCTATTTTTCAGAATATGTACCCCCAGCTCGCAGGGATCGTAAATATAATCCTTGCCGTAGCCCGCAGAATTACTCTGTCCTGCGATCACATACAGATCACCCACGCCCACGTGGTACACAATATCACCCCGGCTGGCCCACTCGCTCCACTGCTCCTTTGAGGAACCGAGACAAGTCTCAATCTGATACAGGCCGCCTGCCGGCACCTTCAGAGTTATCTCCCATTCCTTTCCGCGCATGATGCTCTTTTGCCACCAGATCACAGGCTCCCCGGTCTCTTCCTTTTTGACACAGATATAAACCTGGGCATTTTCCTCCGTGATCTTCTCATGGCACCACTCACCGGTTATTGTGATCTCAGCAAAACCGTCTGACTGCTGAAAGATCTGCCAGTCCGACACACCTTTTCTGATCAGTGCTCCTGTCATAACTTACTCTCCCTTCACCCACAGGCAATGTTTGCCTGCCGATAGTTTTTCTCCCCGGAACGTAACGATCATCTGCTCCGGTACTTCTATCGTCAGCTGAATCCCTTCCGGTTTTCTCTCCCAGGATACGCCGACTTTGCCGCCGCAGGTGTCACAACTTCCCTTGGCGTATGTAAGCTTTTCAAAGAAATAGGGTTCCACACTTACAGCGGCAAATCCCACAGAATCTTCCTTCTGACGGATTCCCAGGATCGTCTTCACCATCCAGGACATGAAATCAGAATACATATGATGATTCTTGGAATCGCTCTTCATCTCATAGTTCCAAACCTCCCAAAGAGTGGTGGCATCCCTGTCAAACCAGGTGCGATATCCGGGATAACCCTCCGCCGTAAGGATACGGTAAGCATACTCCTGCAAACCGCACTTGTTCAAAGCTTCATACAGTCTTCTCAATCCGGCCATACCACAGTTGTGATGGAAATCCGCTGCCTCTATCAGCCTCATCAGCTGCTTTTTCAGAGGCTCCAGATCCCGGTACATACCAAAGTAGATCATAAATGCCACAGTGGTTTGATGTTCGATGGCACACTCACCTGTTTCGGTGAGATAAGTGTCCATTACCAGCTTCTTAAGCTGCAACGCCCGCTCTGCATAATATGATTCCGGCTTTCCCCTGTAAGCTTCTGCTCCGTCAGCCAGCCTTGCAGCCAGCGCTGCGATTTGGTAAAACTCATAC
>JAZNMF010000053.1:0-8374 GCA_045579545.1 Acetatifactor sp.
TACGGTACTATCCGGCAATGACGAGATCTTTAGCGGTGACATGGCTGACCTTACAAGAGCAGCTGCGGCAACAACGGATGATCCTCTTGCCATCGGAGCACAGGAGAACCTGAAGGTACAGCTCCATATGCCGGAGGAGTGTGGCAATGAGACCCAGGCCCTTACGGTATCCTTTGATGTGAACGTGGATGCGGTACAGGCACCCAACAACCCGGACAGGGCATTTGAATAGGAGGTAACGGCATATGAAGAATCAGAAAAGACTGTTTTCCTCCTTACATATGGTTGTGATTTGTGCGGTACTGCTGATCGGGATCACCTGGGCATGGTTCAGTGAGACCATAGCGGTTTCGGGAACCATCACTACAGCAACCTACAGCGCAGAGGTAAGCGTCAGCGGTGGCGATGAGGGCTTTGTACCTGTGGCAGTGGCCTACAGTGCCGAAAGAGGCATCACCTTTACAGTGGAGAACGGTAAAGTGTATGACATCAGGATCAAAGCAACCGGAACTGCACCGGAAGGCTACAGTGTGATCTCTGCGGGAGATGTGATCTGGCACACCGTACCCATGGGACCTGAGAGTGAGATGACGATTACGGCCCAGTTCCCGGGAACCGGAACCAGAGAAGTGAGCGTTGTACCAAGCTGGGGCAGCTACCGTGATTCCCTGAACGCAGGAATTGCTGTATCCAATGGTGATGTCGTGATATCCGCAGGAGATGCGGCTGCTGAGGTAAGCGACCTCGGAATAGCATCGGAAGGTGGAGATCCTGCGCAGGAACAGGTGTCGGGTAACAATTGATTTACCTGAGTTTTAAAACAAATTTTTTCCCCAAAATGTAAATGGCAGGAGCCCAATTTTATAAGGCTCTATGTCAATTGTTGAGGGCATAAAAAATTTTGAAGGAGGGCTTTATGAAAGTCAAAAAAATGAAAAAAACGTTAGTGGCCAGCATAATGACTGTGGTCCTGTGCGTTGCAGCACTTGTGGGTACGACCATGGCGTGGTTTACTGACACTGTTAGTGTATCGGCAGATATTAAAGCGGGTACATTCAGTATTGCACTGAAGAAGTACGATGCATCGTCAGACAGTTATGTCGAGATTGGGAAAAAGGCAACAGACGGCACGTACAATACAGATGACAACGGACTTGTTGAGGAGGGCGTATTGTGGAAGCCCAACAAGCTGGAGCTTTATTATCTGGCTGTGGAAAATCTCGGTAATTTGGAAATGAAGTACGATTTTAGTATTTTGTTTGGCGGGGATGCCATAGACGCCATGGAATATGCAATTATCAAGAATGCCAAGTACAATACCGAGACAGGCACAGGCTCTCTTGATGGGATTGCAGGCAACTGGGACGCGCTGGAGGCACGGGCAAGCATGACCGGCAAGCTGACCTCGGCAGCTCCCGAGGTGGAGATCGCAGCAGGCAAGGTGCTTGCGGCACCTGACGGAACCGATGAAGGCACAGAGTATATGGCATTTGTGCTTCATATGGATGAGGCGGCTACCAGCGCCTACCAGAACAAGAATTTTACCGTGCAGGGTGAGTTGAATGCATATCAGGTGGATTTTGTGGAGTTGGATCCCTTTGCAGATTATACAATAGAAAGAAAGTGGGATTTTGCCGGACTTACATCTATCACTACTTACGACTACGATGGTATGCTCAACTGGAGTTATAGTAAAGCTGAAACTGCCGGAAGAATCAACCTGATTCAGGAAACTGACAATAACATGGCGATGAGACTGTCAAAGGCTGCTGCAGCCTCCGGTAATGCGGGCAATTTCCAGATAGATTTCCAGGAGAGCGGTCAAAATAACGGTCAGCTGACAGGCCTGAACCAGTATGTAAGTGACACGGAGAATCCGGTATATCAGTTCAGCGTAAAGCTTAATAATGATAGTTCCTCCATGCTGGTTATCATGAAGAATCAGAAGGCTGCCAGCGGCAAGACCGGAGAGGCAGGACTGGTTCAGATAGTTGAGAACAAGCTGTATGCAAATACCGGTACCGGAAATACGGGCGCCCAGATCGGCACACTGCAGGTTGGCACGTGGTATCGCATCTCCATAGAATATAATAGGGCGACGGATGAGCTCAATTATTATATTGACAATACATTGGCGGCGACCTATCCCCTGCCGGCATCAGTACAGTGTACCAATGCCGCAGATGAGACTATCAGAGTATTGAGATTCCAGGGCTGTCCTACAAACGGAGGTCTGGCAGGAACGGATTATCAGTCTTATGGTGTGGATATCCTGATTGACAATATTGCAGTTTTGACTCCTCCCGCACCGTAAGGGAGAGATTTACTGACAACGATTTCAAAGCCGCGATAACGGCAGAAAGAGGATTGCATGAAAGGTAAAAGAAAATTTATACACAGTGTCTTATCCCTTGTGCTGTGCCTCGCACTCTTTGTAGGCGCAACATTTGCATGGTATACAGACACGGTCACCCTGGATAAACAGGAATTATGGACAGATACTCTGGGTGTTGATTTCCTCAAATACAATGAAGATGAGGGAAATTACATATCTTTGAAAGGTAAAGAGCTTAGCAATATCTTTGCCGACAGCGAGAACGGATTATATTGGTATCCGGGCAGAACGGAGATACTGTATCTGCAAGTGGAAAATATCAAAAATCTTCCGTTAAAGTATAATATTGTACTGAACATTTCCGGAGCGGATCCGGAGGGGATGTTTGAGTATGCAATTTTAGACGGTGTTCCCAAGAATTCCGTCATCGCCAATGCTGCATCACTTGCATTGGATACTTTGATGGCTGATGAGAACGTAAATATTGTTGAAAAATGGAATGCCATCAAGGATGCAGAAGGCGCTCAGACAGGCAAGCTTGTGCCCGGCATGATCACAGCAGCGGAGAAGGGCTATCTGGCTAAGGGAGAGTCCGATTACTTTGTAGTAGCAATCAATATGTCTCCTGATGCAGACAACTCCTTCCAGGGCAAGGATATTCTGATTGATATCGGCTTGAAGGCTGTTCAGGATGACGGCGAGTTTGACAAGGGTCCCACTCTGGACACCTCGGTTTCTTACAACCTGACCTTTGAGGAGAACATGGGTGGTGTAAATCACACCTTCACTGCCAATACGACAAGTGAGATTGTATACGATGACGTAAACGACAACCACTACGTGCTGGCCAGCTGGAAGGCAGCAGGTCAGTCCCATTCCAATCTGGAAGGCATTTACACGGCTTCTGATTATGTGGTATATGAGATGGATTTCAATGTCATGGATGAGGAAACCTCTTTCGCGACTTACGGACAGGACGCAAACAAGGTAAGCTTCCCGATGTTTTCAATCCATAAAGGAGACTTTAAGCTTAATACCACTGCGGCAGACGGAACGGTGACGAAGCATGCTGTGGATGACCTGACCCTGAATGAATGGCATCGTTTCGCAGCGGTTGCCAACTATTTCGCAGGTACCGTGGATTACTATCTGGACGGTGAGTTCTTTGCGGAAGGTGTTCTGAACGAGGCGTTCAGTACAACCAATAAGGTTGTGAACCTGCGAATTAACCACAGAACCATTTATTTCGCAGACTTAGAAGGCGGTACAACCACTTCCTTTGAAGACAACTTCAAGGTTGGCTATGACAACATTCGTATCTACGGCGGAATGGTGCCTGTTGCAGGCGATGTAGGTAAGCCCACTAAGGTGATCAATCTTACCGGTGCGAGTGTATTCGATGACGATGAGGATCTCAAGAGATCTCTGATGGAGTACACCTCTGTTCACAAGAGAAGCGGTATTGTATTTGTAAACGGTGAGAAGTATATGCTTCCTACCCTTCCTGTTGCGGATGGAACAAAGACCATGATTCAGACAGCTGAGCTGGCAGGTATTCTGGGAGTAACGCTTCCTTCCGGCACCGCAGCGTCCATGGATTTGGAAGAGTTCTATACAAATGTACTGGGCAAACAGGTTTACACAGATGCAACCACCGTTAACAGCGGTATGGTGATTGCCGGTGACAGTGTATACGCAGCTCCGACAGATGCAGCTGAGCTGCAGAGACTGAACAATTATCTCTGCTTCTTAAGACCCGATGCAGAAGCTATCGGTGAGATGTATGAGAACTCTGCTTCATATCAGCAGCATCCTCGTATTCATGCAACGCAGGCAGATTTCGACGCATTGAAGACAGAGTATAACAGTGGAGAGAATACTTATATCAGCGGATGGGGAAAGACCATTATTCAGCAGGCTGATAAGTGGCTGGAGACAGCTCCTGTAATCTATGAACTTCGCGATGGTGTAAGACTTCTTGGTGTCAGCCGAGAGGTATTAAACAAGATGTATGGTTTCGGTATGGCATACCAGCTGACCGGTGATCAGAAATATGCAGACAGAGCATATGAAGATCTGAAGGCAGTAAGTGAATTTGCCGACTGGCATCCTTCCCATGATCTGGATCTTGCTGAGATGGCTGCAGCAGTGGCTATCGGCTATGACTGGATGTATCATGCATTTTCACCTGAGCAGAGAGCAGTTATTGAACAGGGTATGTACAATAATGCTTTCTGGGATGCAGTAACACTGTATCAGACAAGTGACGGACGTATGCGTGGTGCCGGTTGTTACGGTGAGAGCAACTGGAACACCGTTATCAGCGGCGGTCTTATGGTGGCAGCCATGGCTATGGCGGATGTATATCCTGATATTTCCTATATGCTTATGGCTCAGACGCTCAGAGCATCTGAGAACTACTTCCACAATATTGCTCCTCTCGGAGCCTGGTATGAAGGCCCCGGTTATTGGGAGTATGTAATGCAGTACCTTGTAAAGGCGTTTAACGCGTTAGAGACCACGCTCGGTACCAATCTGAGACTGAGCACCCTTGAAGGACTTTCTACCGCATCCAGATATATCATCAATCTCCAGGGCGATCAGGGTGTATTCACCTATGGTGATGGTTTAGTAGCCCAGATTTATGTTCCTGAGATGATTTGGATGGGCAATACCTTTAATGATGACGCAGTGACCAATGTTGTGCTTAATAAGAAGGGACTTTCTTTGGGCGACATGGAGGACAGAGCTCTTGCTATGCTTTGGCTTGATCCCGACTTTGTCGTATCCGATGATATCAGCTTCCCTCTGGATGCATGGTTTGAATCCGATGAGGTAGTCGGCATGCATGATACCTACATGGCAGGCGATACCGTATTTGCTGCTTACCATGCAGGTGACAACTCTGAGTCCCACGGACATCTGGATGCCGGAAGCTTCGTGTTTGAAAGTGACGGCGTAAGATGGGCATTAGAGCTTGGCCAGGACAACTATAACCAGGCAGGTTACTGGGATGAAACGGACAACGGTAAGCGTTGGCAGATCTTCCGTATGAGAGCTGAGGCACACAATACGTTGGTTATCAACTCTACGACGGCACAGGATCAGGAGTTTGAGTCCTACTCTCCGATTACCAAGTTTGAGACAAAACCCAGAGGCGCCATTGTTCTCTCTGATTTGACTGATGCATACAGAGTGAACGCAACCTCTGCAAAGAGAGGTATTCTGTTTGCGGACGACAGAAATAGCCTTGTAATCCGCGATGAGCTTACCTTGAAGGCTAAGGACGGAGGCAATGAGGTTTACTGGTTTATGCTTACCGATTCTGATGTAACCATCAATCAGACGGAAGCAGGTACCACGGGCAGTGTTACTCTGACCAAGAAGGGCAAGACTCTGACCTTAGACTTTGTGGCAAATCACCCCGGTCTGATCAGCTGTGACGTGGCGAAGCCTCTGAATGCGGAGACTGTTTACAATACAACAGAAACGGCAAAGAGAATTGCTATCAAGTTTGAGGGTGTAGCCAATGATCTGGATATTACTGTGAAGCTTACACCGGATTCTGTAGCAGTTCCTACGGCAGTTGCCGATTATCATAAGGATATGACGACCTGGACCATCAAGGATGGAGAAATGCCGGAAGAACCGACCTTCTCTACTTTGAAGATTAATGGTGATGACTTTGTTGCTCAGAACAAGGTTGTAACTTACTACTATGTAGAGGGAACCATCACAGCACCTCCTACCATCGAGGCAACCAGTGCAAATGCCAGAGTGGATATTCAAAATGCGGCAACCCTGGCAGACAAGACCATTGTGACCCTGACCGATAACACAGATTCCACCAACGTGGCGAAGTATATATTCAGCTTTGTTGCAATTCCTGAGCCGGCTGCCTTTGCCGGAAAGACCTCCATACCTGCAGTGGGTGTTGTGGCTGATATTGAACCTCAGATTGCAAATGTTGCCATGAATGTTATCGACGGAGATCTGGTAACAGGCTGGGCAGGAAATGCCGGTGGAAACAACATAACACTGGATCTGAATACTGTACAGAAGGTTGGCGGTGCAGCCATTGCCTTTGCGGGAGGCTCCAACAACAGAAAGTACGACTTTGAGATCGAAGTATCTGCAAACGGTGTGGACTTTAACAGAGTTTACAAGGGTTGGTCCGGTATTGCAACCGGTGATTACCAGCAGTATGACTTTACCGAGACAGATGCAAGATATGTGAGAATTATCGTAAATGGCAGTGATCCTGCACAGATATGGACCACCATCAAGGAAGTTGTTATTTACAGAGATGCTGATTAAGAATCGTTTCAGTAGGTTCTGAACAATTACAGCGTAAATTAAGGAGGGTGTCCCAAAACTATGACTGATTAAAGTCATGGGGAGGGGCATCCTCTCTTTATTTGTGTTTCAAATAAAAGTATTTTAATCAAAAAAGCACTGGTTGCTTATCCTTCCAGTGCCATTTTTGTGATGTTATGGGCAATTGCCAGTAGCCCCCATTCTATTTTTACCTTGTCTGTTCCACGCAGATGAAACCGTCGGAACGACCAACAGCCTTTGATCCTGCCAAAGACTTGTTCTACTTCCACAACTCTCTGTGAGCGCAGCTTAAGTCCTTTTTCGGAGCAAAGGTTCTCATTTGCTTTTCTTTTCAGTTCATTCAGTCGGTGGGATACCCTGACTGTACGGTTTTTATCCGTATTCTTGCATTCTGATGCATAGGGGCAACCGCCACAATCCTCGCACCGGTAATAATCCCGCCTTGTTTCGTATCCGGCTTCTGTTACATATTTACGGTTTCCTACATGTATCAATTGTTTACCATTGCGGCATACAAAACTGTCTGTTTCCGGCTCGTAGGGCAGGTTTTCCGCCAGATATGGATTCTCTCGGTTTTTCTTTTTCTTCTCCCAGTGGAACTTGTTGTATTTTACATAACTTCCCAGATTCTTTTCTTCCAGATATTCGTAATTCTCCTCGCTGCCATATCCGGCATCGGCAATGATGTTTTCCGGTAACTGTCCCAGTCTTTCCTCCAAGTGATTTAAATGGGGAATCAGGGTTTTGGTATCCGTTGGGTTTGGATGAATGGTAAATCCGACGATGTATCTGTTTTCGGTGCCGATTTGTATGTTATATCCCGGTTTTAGCTGGCCGTTGAGCATGGCGTCTTCCTTCATCCGCATAAAGGTAGCATCATGGTCTGTTTTGGAATAACTGTTGCGTCCCTTAAATAAGGCAAAGGTTTCTTCGTATTTCTGCTTTCTGGGAAGGATATTTTTTTTGAATTCTTTTGCTTTTTTCTTCAACACTTTGTCATCGGGATTTGCTGCCAGTTTTTTGTCTATACTTTCCACAACAGCTTCTACCTGCTTCACTGTGATTCGGCTGTTTTCACCCATTTCTCCCAGATCATCTTCTAAATATATTTCATTTTCTTCTGCCACAATGCGGTCAATTTCACGGAGATGGTTTTTAATTTTTTCATCTAGTTTCCGGTCATAATTATCTACCGATTTATTCCACACAAAAGTATACTTATTGGCATTGGCTTCTATTTTTGTACCATCCAAAAAGTAGTTTTGCAGTTTTATGTATTTCTTATCGATCAGGAGCTTGATGACTTCGTAGAAAACATCTTCTATGATATCTTTCATGTCCAGACGGAAACGGTTGATTGTTCTGAAATCGGGTTTGTTTCCACCTGCAATCCACATGAAGTTGATATTTTCACGAAGAGCTTTTGCAATCTGGCGGGAAGAGTATGTTTTCTGGGAGAAGGAATAGATCATAACCTTCAGCATCATCCTTGGGTGATACGCAGGACAACCGCCTTCTTTGTATCTGTCGTAGAGTGGTTTTAACTCTAGGGAATCCACAACTGTATTTACGACCCGCACCAGATGATTTTCAGGAATGAAATCTTCAAAAGATAGTGGTAATTGTAACTGATTCATGGTATAATCTTTAAATGTTGGCATACCTTATTATATCACATAATGAGGTAGAAATCGAGAACGG
>JAZNMF010000054.1:0-40047 GCA_045579545.1 Acetatifactor sp.
TCCTACGGTACCGGAAGCTCCGGTAACCTTCAGATCGTAAACGTACTCTCCCTGCACAAACACGATCAGCTTATTCATGGAAATATCAAAATCCATGGTATTGTCGGTCAAATGATTCTTGGGCAAGGTGTCTCTTCCGAAGATCTGGTTGCACATATCGGTCAGCGACGACAGCACATCTTCACTGTTAGCCGCCTTTTTCTTTACAAAGTACTCCGACTCTGCAGTATCCGGCATAGTTACCCCACTGCCGATACCCAGATACATTACGGTTAATTCCTTTCCGGCCATCTTTTGGAATCGCGCATCCAGTTCGGCCTTCGTCTGGTCTCCCAGACTTCTGTCATTTTTATAAAACAAATCACCGTCGGTCAGCACGATCATATACTTTTTGTCTGCCGTCACCGTCTGAATCCCTGCTGCCGCACAGTCTACACTCTCAATGGGAGTCGTTCCTCCATACGGCGTGTAAATATCACGGATCAGGGATGCCTGTGAAGCATCTGTCAACTGCAGCGGATCTTCCATGGTATATTCCTTGCCGCCCACTTCAATGGGAGACATGGGATAGATCAGAAGCGTATCTCCTTTATTGAGCATGGACGCAAATACTTCCATGGCGTAGGTCGCCCGACACCATTCCATCTTTCCTCCGCTGTACATGGAACCGGAGTTATCAAAAACGATCGCTATCGCTCTGGTATCACCGGCTTTTGTTGTAGCATGAACCTTCGGGGCTTCTGTCATCACTCCTATCAACAACAGAAAAACCGCAAGGACCATGCTTATGATTTTTTTCACAAAGTACGCCCCCTTCTTTCTCTTTCGCAATTGGGACAGGTCAGATCTGCCTGCCTTTTATCATTATAATGTATCTTGCCATTTCTTCTTTTGTAGTTATACTGGCCGCCATTATAATAATTATGAGAATAATATATTACAAAAAGCTAAAAAATGCAATGATTTCGCCGCTAATTATAAAAAATATACGATAATCCTGCATATTATATCTGCAGTTTTATTACAAAACGATTGAAACCGTAAAACAAATACTGTACAATATTTTAATAATGAAAAATATATATGGAAGCGAGCACCTTTCTTTATATAAGTATGGCGAAAACCTTTTTTACGGAGGAACAGAATATGAAAAAATTACTTACACTTATCCTGGCATTCTGCATCGTTTTTGCGTTGACTGCCTGCAGCAACAGTAACGCCCCTATGGACGAAGAACTCTTCTCTGACACGGATGTCATTTCAGAAGATTTTAAAATACCTCTGGGAGATACCGGTGCGAAGGTTTCCATCCCTGCCGAAATGGGATTTGAAGCATATGAAACGAAACTGAATGATTTCTATGGCGGAGGCCCTAACGGTGAATGGAGAATTATCGTTAATACTGACTTAAAGAGTGATTATGCAGAGTATACGCTGGAAGAGTATTCCGCTTTAAACGCTAAGGCAAATAACGGAGAAGCTGCACAGGACGCTGATGGCAACCACTATTTTGTTTATATCAATAAGGTCAGTACAGAAGAAATCTATCAGTTTTATACCGCAGTGAGGGAAGGCGAAGAGAATTATTATCGCGTCGCGTTTTACTGCTTCCGTGATCTTTGGGACAATTACAGCGAAAAATTTGCCCAGTGGGCCACTACCATCGAAGTGGAATAATTCTTTGCATATGAAAAGCGCCGAAAGTCTTTCGTTTGTCAGACTTTTGGCGCTTTTTCAAGCGTTCCTGGCGGGATTCGAACCCACGGCCTTCCGCTTAGGAGGCGGACGCTCTATCCTGCTGAGCTACAGAAACGTATTCCGATGTTAACATAACACGGTTGCAAACTAACTTACAGCTGTTCCGGATAATTGATCTTACCCTGCAGCCAGATGTTTCCCTTGAACCGGCGCCCCACCTGCGGTTCGCCGAACAAATCTATTATATTAATACAGATATCAAATGTCAATTCATTACAACAAATTTTTAGCAAATATATCTCTTCTCCGGTGATATGATTGGTGACCTTCTCTACACTCACAATTTCACCCAGAACGGAATACTGATCGCACTCTACCCCATAGGGCATAAAATAAGTATCCACCATGCTAAACACATCTTCCTTCTGAATCCTTCTGGATATGGTGGTGTACATATCCATATCCTCCAAAGTCAGCGTTTCGATAGCGTCCTCATCCCCCTTTCGGGCCGCAGCAAGCAAATGATTGCGGTTGGCAGATTCTCTTCTGACACGTTCCTTCTGATTTTCGTTCTTCTGGATCGGCATCAGGACTGTACCGCTGGTGGAAAGACCCGTCAACGTCAGACTGGTCCCTCTTACGGGAAGTAACCCCTTCACCTGCGCTTTCACATAAGGGATCATGTTCTGCAGATAAAAAATCAGTGTAATCCCTACCTTGATATCATCACACATTCCTGCATAAGATTCCCTTGCGGCATGGCGATCAATGGAAACATCCTCATTGGTGGTTACTTCATCACTTCGCAGATACGGATAATAATATTCATAGATAAATTTATCGTCACTGTCAAACTCACCGCATACGGCAACCCCCATACGGTCGGCAAAATTTCTGCAAAATTCTCCCAACATAATATCGTCTTTATTGGTGGTATAGGATCTTTCGTCTGCGTTGATGACAACATCCGCCAACAGCTCCTTCAATAATCTCCTGTCCGTATATTCACTGAAACCGATGGCTCTCATATACTTATGCAAAAATTTCACCTCCTCCGGGTCTGCTTTTATAATTTAATAACATCATTCCTTTATAGTCAAAAAGCGATTGTCCTGAATCGCTTTTGACTATAGTAATATGTGATTTTTATTTCAGATATTCCTGACCGCCCATGTAAGGTCTCAGTACTTCAGGAATTCTCACACTGCCGTCTGCCTGCAGGTTGTTCTCCAAAAATGCAATGAGCATACGGGGAGGCGCAACAACCGTATTATTCAGGGTGTGCGCAAAATATTTACCCTTTTCGCCATTTACGCGAATCTTCAGTCTTCTGGCCTGTGCATCTCCTAAGTTGGAGCAGCTTCCCACCTCAAAATATTTCTTCTGTCTGGGAGACCATGCTTCTACGTCAAAGGACTTCACCTTCAGATCAGCCAGGTCACCGGAGCAGCACTCCAGTGTTCTCACGGGAATATCCAAAGAACGGAACAGATCAACCGTATTCTGCCACAGCTTATCAAACCACATCATGGAATCCTCGGGTTTACATACCACGATCATCTCCTGCTTCTCAAACTGGTGAATACGGTAAACACCTCTCTCCTCGATACCATGAGCACCCTTTTCCTTACGGAAGCAGGGAGAATAAGAGGTCAATGTCTGAGGCAACTTCTCCTCCGGAATAATAGTATCAATGAATTTACCGATCATGGAATGCTCGGAGGTTCCGATCAGATACAGATCCTCTCCCTCGATCTTGTACATCATGGCATCCATCTCAGCAAAGCTCATAACACCGGTCACTACGTTGCTTCTGATCATAAAAGGAGGAATACAGTAAGTGAATCCTCTGTTGATCATGAAATCTCTTGCATAAGTGATCACTGCAGAGTGAAGTCTTGCGATATCACCCATGAGATAATAAAATCCGTTTCCTGCCACCCTTCCTGCGCTGTCAAGATCGATTCCATTAAATCTCTCCATGATTTCGGTGTGGTAAGGAACCTCAAAATCAGGAACCACAGGTTCCCCGTACTTGGTCACTTCTACATTTTCACTGTCATCCTTACCGACCGGTACGGATGGATCGATAATATTGGGAATCACCATCATAATAGAAGTGATTTTTTCTTCCAACTCTGCTTCCTTTGCTTCCAGCTCTGCCAGACGCTTTGCCCCTGCTGCCACCTCAGCCTTCTTCGCCTCAGCTTCTTCTCTCTTACCCTGCGCCATCAAGCCACCGATTTCCTTAGAAATCTTGTTTCTTCTGGCTCTTAAATCGTCTGCCTCCTGCTGGGTCTTGCGGCTTTCTGCATCCAACGCAATGACCTCATCTACCATGGGAAGCTTGGCATCCTGAAACTTCTTTCTGATATTTTCTTTTACAACCTCAGGATTCTCTCTTAAAAATTTAATATCAATCATGATATTTTCCTCCGTTTACTATATTCTATTCTTCCTTATTCTAAAAATATCTTTTACCGATTATACCACTATTGATTCCCCAATGCAATGGATAATGCCTCTGCTTCTTCCACTCCCAAATCAATCACGCTTTCCCCCGCCTTGATCTCCTTTGTATAGGAATAGCAGCCTTCCGTGCTGTGTACGGAATTAATGATAAATCCGTTATTATCATCATCCAGCAGACATAAGCTGAAACTCAGCTGACCACCCATCTGGTGAAAGGCATCATATTTGACCAATCCCATCTTCTGATAACAGGATTCCACCTTCTTGGTAAGTACCCGGATGTCCTTTTTATTTCTTTCCGCATTGGCCTTGAACATCTTATTATCTTCAATCAGGGCGATAATGTCCTGCTCCAGACTTTTTCCGTTATTTCCCCTCATCAAAACGTCCAGACGCTTTTTCAGCTTTCCGTAACTTACCAGCAGTAGAATCAGTAAAATCAATAATACTACACAGACAAGAACGATTCCCAGTAAAATATAACCAATATCAGCATTACCTAATCCGATTGTACTTAAAAAACTGCTGCTCAGTGCCTTCATTTTTCTCTCCTCTGTCTTTCAAACCCTTACCTGTTGTTACCGATCATCTCCAGCAATCTGTCAAGATCCTCATGGCTGTAGAATTCAATCTCAATCTTGCCGGCGCCGTTCCCCTTAGGTGATACCGTAACCTTTGTACTTAATTTTTGCTTCAGATTCTCGCTGATTTCATTGTAAATGGCATCCAGAGCTCCGTCATCCTTCTTTTCCTTTATTTTAGCGGGTTTATTCAGGTTTTTAACAAGCTTCTCAACGTCTCTTACATTCAGTTTATCGTTAACTATTTTCTGTGCAACCGTATATTGTGTTACTGCATCTTCCACGGCCAGTAAGGCTCTGGCGTGGCCCATCGTTAACTTGTCTTCGATCAGCATCTGCTGAACTTCTTCACACAGTTTCAAAAGGCGAAGGGAATTCGCAACTGCCGCACGACTCTTGGAAACTCTCTCTGCCACCTCTTCCTGCTTCAACTGAAATTCTGTCAAAAGTCTTTTATAAGCTAACGCTTCTTCAATGGGGTTCAGATCCTGTCTCTGAATATTCTCAATCAGAGAAATCTCCACGATTTCCTTTTCGGAATACTTTTTGATAATGACAGGAACCTCTTTTAATCCGGCAAGCTTGGAGGCTCTCCATCTTCTTTCACCGGCGATGATCTCATAGTGATCTTTCCTATCTTGTACAAGAATTGGCTGCAGCAATCCAAATTGCCTGATGGAATCTGCCAGTTCCTGCAAAGATTCTTCATCAAAATTCTTTCGTGGCTGCTCCCTGTTAGGTTCTACCATGGTGATCTTAACCATAGTTTCCGGGGCCTTTGCTTCATTTTTGACTGCCGGTTTTTCTCTTTTTTCCCCTACATTATTCGGAATCAGACTGTCTAAGCCTTTTCCCAATCCTCTAACCGCCATACTCTCTATCCTTTCTGTTTACTCCTTACTGTTCTTTTGTATTAATTCTTCTGCCAACAACATATATGCTTCCGCCCCCGATGACTTTGCATCATATAAATTAATAGGTAATCCAAAGCTTGGAGCCTCCGCCAATCTGATATTTCTTGGAATCAGAGTCTTAAAAATATGCTGATCCAGATTATCTTTTACATTCTCAACTACCTGAGCTGAAAGATTTGTTCTGGAATCATACATGGTAAACACTACGCCTTCCATCTCCAAATCCGGATTTAATCTTTCTTTCACCAGATTTACTGTATGGATCAGCTGGCTCAATCCCTCCAAAGCATAATATTCACACTGAATTGGTACAAGCACACTGTCTGCAGTTGTCATAGCATTGATTGTCAACATATTTAAGGAAGGAGGACAATCAATAATGATGTAATCATAATTGTCTCTTACATAATCCATTTCATTTTTTAATATGTACTCCTTCTTATCTACACCAATCAATTCGATTTCTGCTGCAGATAAATTCACATTTGAGGCTACGAGACTAACATCTTTTATTACATCTTTTATAATACAGTCTCTGATTGAGCAATCACCTAATAACAATTCATAAACTGTATTTTCTATTTCATTCTTCTCTACTCCCAGACCGCTTGACGTATTTCCCTGTGGATCTGTGTCAATAACAAGGACTTTCTTTCCTTTTGCAGCCAGACAGGAAGATAAATTAATGGCAGTGGTAGTTTTTCCTACACCGCCTTTCTGATTTGCTACTGCAATGATCTTACTCATATTGTACCCTTCTCATGCTATATTACTTTTTATTGCTTTTCAGCATTATGTTTCATTATATCATTTTTTCACAAAAGTATCTACCTATAACTTAAAAATAATGAATCAAATATAAAATATATTTTCCTTTTAAATAACAAAAATGTTTCACGTGAAACATTTTTGTAGTGTTTGCTATGATTAAATATTTACCAGGTTATTTTTGATTGCAAAGACAGCAGCCTGCGTTCTGTCAGAAACTTCAATCTTTTTAAAAATATTTGACATATGATTTTTTACTGTGCGCTCACTGATATTGAGTAAAGTAGCAATTTCTTTATTAAACATTCCATTAGCTACTTGCTTTAAAACTTCAACTTCTCTCCTAGTAAGTGAATTTATTTTATACTTATCTGACTTGCTGTCGTAAAATATGCTATCAATATTCTTTTTAATGGATTCTTGAACGTATACTTTACCGGACAGAATACATGAAAGGCCCTTAAATAACTCCTCCATTTTAACATTTACATCAAAAAACCCACTAATCCAATCCATGTTGATATATCGATAGTAATCATTTTTATCACTATCACTCATTATCAGGACAAATATCATTTTCGGACAAGAAAAATGAAGTCTGCTGTAATTCTTTATAATCACTTGTCCCGTATTGTGAAATGGATTAAAAAATAAAAGAGAGGGTTTTAGTCTTTCTATACTACTAACCATATCAATAGTACCGGAATATTCCCCACATTGGTTGAATATGGGATTTTTTGATAAGATACCTTTTAATCCTTCTCTTACAATATCATTACTGATTGCCAGATATGTCCTTATAGCCATAAATATCCTCTTATATATAATACCAACAAATTAGTAACTTTAGAACAAAGAGTCCGCTTGCGGACTCTCGCGCCGAGCGCGGTCGCGAATGCGACATTTACCTTGTACGCGCGAGTGCGCATCCTCGCGGAGCGTTTTTGTACAATAAGAAATCCGGAGGAATTTCTTATTGTATAAAAAAGAATTTCACTTCGTGAAATTCTCCGCCTGCAGCAGATCTGCGAAGCAGACATATTACAGCAATCTATGATTGCCTTCCTCCAGCAGCGCGATCCTTACAAAATGTTTCACGTGAAACATCATAAAGGTTCTTTAGACGGCATTCCCGCTTTTCGAGGAAATTTGGAAGGTGTTTTTTTGACTTTTCTGATCATAAATAAATTTCTATAAATATTGGAAGAAGGAAGCATAAATTCTACCTGATCTTCAATTTTACCACCTAATAGTTTAATGGCACTCTCTGCTTTTACTATTTCCTCACTTATCTTTTCAGACTTATAAGAAATAAATAAGCCTCCTTCCTTAACAAAGGGTAAGCAATATTCTGAAAGAGTGGAAAGATTTGCAACTGCTCTGGAAACACAAAGATCATATTTTTCTCTTAACTTAGAAGGTTTTGCATAATCTTCAGCACGTCCATGAACTGTTTCTACACCGCTTAGCTTAAGTTCATCTATTACAGCATCAAGAAATTGAATTCTTTTATTTAAAGAATCCAATAGAGTCATTTTAAGAGAAGGATAGGCAATTTTTAATGCTAAACCGGGAAATCCTGCGCCCGTTCCCACATCTATCACTTTAGAAGCAGACGATATATCATAAGCTTTTATTAAAGAAATACTATCAATAAAATGCTTCTTCATCACATCATGGTAGTCTGTAATAGCTGTAAGGTTCATCACATTGTTCCATTCTACCAGCATTTCATAATAACGAAGAAACTGATTTACCTGGTTGTCACTGAGGATAATACCCAATTCATTACAATCCTGCACAAACTGATCCGTATTATATTGTGCCATAAAAAAACCTCTTACTTTCTGTTATATTGCTCTAAGTATACTAACAATACTGATATGTCCGCAGGAGAAACACCGGAGATTCTGGAAGCCTGTCCCACAGATACCGGCCGGAAGAGTTTTAATTTTTGTCTGGCTTCTATTCTCAAAGAAGGTACTTCATCATAATTAATATCATCAGGAATATGTTTTTTCTCCATTTTCTTATATTGTTCGACCTGACGCATCTGTCTTATAATATAACCTTCATATTTAATCTCTATTTCTACCTGCTCGATAACAGATGGAGGAAGAGGTTTTCTTTCAGGATCAATTGTGCCAAGAATATCATAATTCAATTCAGGCCGACACATTAATTCCGCCAGACTGGCAGCTGTTTTCAGAGAAGTACTTCCGTTTTCTTCCAAAAAAGATTGTATTTCTTTGTTGGCACCTACGATCTTAGCCTTTAATCTGGCAATTTCGTTTTGAATCATTTCTTCCTTATATAATAGTTCCTGATATTGTTCTTCACTGATCAAACCAACCTCGTAGCCCTTCTTTCTCAGGCGGAGATCCGCATTATCCTGTCTGAGCAGTAGCCGATACTCCGCTCTGGAAGTCATCATACGATAAGGCTCTCTGTTATCTTTTGTAACCAGATCATCAATCAATACTCCGATGTAGCTTTCAGAACGGTCCATAACAAGAGGTTCTCTGCCAAGAATACTCATGGAAGCATTAATGCCTGCAACCAGTCCCTGACAAGCAGCTTCTTCATATCCACTGCTTCCGTTGAACTGCCCTCCGCTGAAAAGACCCTCTATCTTTTTAAATTCCAAAGTAGGATACAGCTGTCTGGCATTAATACAGTCATATTCTATTGCATACGCATTGCGCACGATCTTACAATTTTCTAAACCGGGCACAGTACGATACATAGCAAGCTGCACATCTTCCGGAAGGGAAGATGACATTCCTCCCACATACATTTCGTTGGTATGAATACCCTCCGGTTCAATGAAAACCTGATGTCTTTCCTTGTCAGAAAATTTAACTACTTTGTCTTCTATAGACGGACAATATCTAGGTCCGGTTCCCTCTATAATGCCCGCATAAATTGGCGATCTATCAAGATTATTTCGTATAATATTATGTGTTTTTTCGTTTGTATAAGTTAACCAACAGGAAACCTGTTCCTTCTGAACTGTTTCAGGATCTGTGAAGAAGGAAAAAGGCACAACTCTATGGTCTCCGGTCTGTTCTTCCATCTTGGAAAAATCAATACTCCTCTTATCCATTCTGGCAGGCGTTCCCGTTTTAAACCTGACCATTTCAATTCCCAATTCTTTGAGGGAATCTGTTAAATGATTGGCAGCCTGCAGACCATTGGGACCGGTATAGGTAATGGCCTCTCCACAAAGGCATCTGGCTCTGAGATAAGTTCCCGTACATAAAATAACCGCTTTACATTCATAAACAGCGCCTGTAAATGTTTTTATACCTGTTACTTTCTTCTTTCCATCCGGCATTTCATCCCATAAAATTTCACAAACCTCAGCCTGCTTGATAGTAAGATGATCCTGATTCTCCAGCACCTTTCGCATAGATCTGGTGTAGTCTGCTTTATCAGCCTGTGCACGCAGAGAATGGACTGCCGGCCCTTTTGAAAGATTCAGCATCTTTGACTGGATAAAGGTTTTGTCAATATTTTTGCCCATCTCACCGCCAAGAGCATCCAATTCTCTTACCAGATGACCTTTGGAGGATCCTCCAATATTAGGATTACATGGCATCAAAGCAATACTGTCTACACTGACAGTAAAAATAACTGTTTCCATCCCTAATCTGGCACAGGCAAGAGCTGCTTCGCAACCTGCATGTCCTGCTCCAACCACACATACATCCACTTGTTCTCTGATTTCTGATATCATAAAGTACCTCTTGAATTTACTTACCCATGCAGAATTTAGAGAATATCTCATTTACAAGATCTTCTCCGACTTCCTCGCCAATGATCGATCCTAAAGAAGCATATGCACTCATCAGATCAATGGAATAAAAATCTTCCGGCATATCATCTTCCAGACTCCTGATCACCTGCTGAAGACTTTCATAAGCATCCTGCAGTGCTTCTTTATGACGAAGATTGGTAATGATCACTTCATCATTGCCCTTAATCTTACCCCGGAAAAATAAATCTCTAATGGTATTCTCTAATAAATCAATCCCTGAATTTTCCTTAGTAGATGTCTTTATTACACGGACATTTTTATTGATCAAATGATGTATCAGATCTTCTTCTTTCACTATACAATCCAAGTCAGATTTATTCAACAGTATAATTGTGTTTTTTTCTTCCAGCAAAGGAAAAATTTCTTCATCGCTTTCGTCCAAAGGAACAGAAGAGTCAACCACATAAATAATAAGGTCTGCAGAAGCTGCATACTTTTTTGCTTTTTCTACTCCTATTTTTTCAACCACATCCTCTGTATTCCTGATGCCGGCTGTATCTATCACATTTAACCCAATTCCATGCAGTCTGATCGTCTCCTGCAATACATCTCTGGTAGTTCCCGCAATTTCAGTGACAATTGCTCTTTCTTCACCCACCAATAAATTCATCAGAGAAGATTTACCGGCATTGGGTTTCCCAACAATTACCGTATTGATACCTTCTTTGATCAGCTTTCCGTTGTCAGCACTTTCAATTAATCTTACTATTCTTTCAATAAAGGATCTCACATTTATTTTCAGTTTTTCCTGATATCCATCCAGACTGATATGTTCCGGATCATCCAGGGCAGACTCTATAAATGCAATTTCATATAATATTTCACTGCGGAGGCTCTTTACCAAATCTGAAAGGGAACCTCTCAATTGACTGACCGAAGAAGCCAGAGCAAACTCATTTTGGGAATGGATCACATCAATAACTGCCTCTGCCTTTGAAAGATCTATTCTTCCGTTTAAAAAAGCTCTCTTGGTAAATTCACCGGGCTGCGCAATCCTGGCGCCGTTATTGATAACCAACTCCAATATCTTCTGCATCATAAGAATTCCGCCGTGACAGTTTATTTCCACCGTATCCTCAGCTGTATAGCTTCTCGGCGCTTTCATCACGGAAACCATCACTTCATCAATTACTTCTTCACAGTCATTTTTTTTATCAACAATAAAACCATAATGAATGGTGTGACTTTCTACATCTAATAATATTTTTCTCCCACCGGGAGTGCGAAATATTTTATCAGCAGTCAAAATAGCATCTTCACCGCTGATCCTGATAATACCAATTCCTGATTCTGATAATGCGGTTGCAATCGCCGCTATGGTATCTGTCTTCATAAATATCTCCAACCAATACTTTAACAAAAAAGGAAATGAATGCAGGCAAGAATTACCCACATCCATTCCCTTAATCACAAATTTATTATCTCTTTAATGTAACCACTACTCTTCTGAAAGGCTCCTCACCCTCGCTGTGGGTAGTAACATACTTATCATTCTGCAGTGCGGAATGAATAATACGTCTTTCATAAGGATTCATAGGCTCAAGGGAAACAGATCTTTTCGTTCTCTTAACCTTGTATGCAATATTCTTTGCAAGATTTTCAAGAGTATCTTTTCTTCTCTGTCTGTAATCTTCCGTATCAACCTTAACTCTGATATAATCTTCAGATTCTTTGTTCACTACGAGAGACACAAGATACTGTAAAGAGTCAAGGGTCTGTCCTCTTTTGCCGATCAGAACTCCCATTTCATCTCCACTCAGATCAATATCCATGGTCTTTTCTTCTTCGTCATATTTTACATTTACAACGACTACAAGATCCATAGCCTCAAATACTTCCATCAGAAAATTCTTGGCACTATCTTCAACTGAACATTTCACACATGCTTTGATCACTGCGGGTTTTGCACCCAATCCAAGAAAACCTGTAGAACCTTCATCTACTATTTCATATACCAGTTTATCACTGGTAACACTTAACTTCTGGCATGCTTCTGTAATAGCATCGCTCACTGTTTTTGCTGATACTTCAATAAATTCCATATATGACCTCCAAAGCTCCGTTACTTCTTAATGTCTTTGTTATTTTTCTCATTGTACTGTTTTACCATATTAGCTCTTGCCATAAGACTTCCGGGCTTAGCATTGGCACTGTTGTAGTATGCGGTTGCATTCTTTACATCTGCATCTCTGTCTGCCTGAGTCCTGTTATTTACCTGAATATTTCTGGTATTTCTGGCATTATAAGCATTGATGATATCCTGTCTCTGCTTCATTTTTGCCATCTTCTTGGCACTTTTCGCAGAATTTTCTTCAATGAGCTTTGCAAAATCCATTTTGTCAATGTGTCTGTTGATGATAATCTGCTGAATGGTTCTCACAACACTACCGGCAATCCAGTAAAGACCCATACCGGCAGGAAGCGTATAGCAGAAAAATGCAGACATAATGGGCATAATATTGTTCATCATCTTCATGGATGCACCCATTCCTGACTGCTGACTGTTATTATTTTCCTGAGTAGGCATCATCTTCACATTGATCCACTGTGTAACAGCTGCCAGAATGGGAATCAGCAGAGCACCTACCAAGAGAAGATAAGAACCTGCCTGCAGAGCATCATTAATAATAGCAGCAGGTGAATTACCAATATTAAGACCAAGGAAATTATTATAAGTATTAATAAGACCTTCACTGCCTAAAATTATTTTTCCTTCATACTCAACAGCAGAAAGACCATAATTCTCTGCAACAATAGCCATATCAGAAGTAGAGAGCTTGTTTAATACATCGATAACACCGTTTGTCAGATTATCGCCTTCCATATGTTTTCCATACATTTTCACTGTATTGGCGATACTTTCAATCTTATTACCACTTGCATCAATGGGATTCTTCAGAAAAGCTGCTCCATCATGAGCAATGATCTTTACAGCAAGCTCTTTAAATACGTTACCAATCTTGGTTACATAAGCAGGCATAGCCTGAATAACCTGATACAATGCAAACAAAATAGGCATCTGGATCAGAAGCTGTAAACAGCTTCCGGTAGGAGAAACACCATACTTTGCGTAGACAGCTCTTGTTTCCTGATTCTGAGCCATCATGGATGCTTCATCTTTTTTTCCCTTATACTTAGCCTGAATTGCCTGAATCTCAGGATTCATCTTAGCAGAAAGCTTAGAAAACTTCTGCTGCTTGATAGTAAGAGGTAACATTAAAATATAAACTACAATGGTAAATAAAATAATGGATAAACCACTGTTTGGAATACTTAAAAAATCAAGGATTGAAAAAATACCATCCATGATAAATCCAAGTATTTTTGCCACCCAACCTATAATAAAAGTTGATGACTGAGTCAATAAAATCATTTTTTATCCTCCTGGCATACTGCCTCAGGGTACCGGGTCATACCCTCCTTTTGAAAAAGGATTACATCTCAAAATTCTCCACACAGTAAGCAGTCCGCCTTTTACACATCCATACTTCTCAATTGCCTCCAGCCCATATTGGGAGCAGGTAGGAAAATACGGACATTTGGTACTTTTCATGGGAGATATATTCTTTTGATAAAATATGATAGCAGCAATAAATATTTTTTTCATAAAAAACAAACCAATCTTCATCATTCATTACATATAAAAATATACTTTAATAATCTGATGAAGCTTCCCTAGGTGTAAAAGTGCACTCTCTACCTCGTTATACCCGACGGTAGCTGCACCGGGTCTCGCGACGATTACGATATCCAAACCACTATTGAATATACTTTCGTGTAATCGGTAACTTTCTCTTACCAGTCTTGTAACGCGATGTCTTACAACACTGTTTCCCACTTTTTTACTCACACTGATTCCAATCCGATTCTTTCCCAGGCCATTTTCCTTAACATACATTACTAAATATTTGTTGGCGTATGATTTTCCGTTCCGGAATACAAATTGAAACTGATGATTTTTTTTAAGCGATTCTGAAAATTGCATTTTGTTACTCCCATTTACTTTTTTTAATAAAAAAGCAAAGGGAAAAAAAGGTCACATTGCTGTGACCTATGCTGATAATGTCTTTCTTCCTTTTGCTCTTCTTGCTGCCAGTACTTTTCTTCCGCCCGGAGTACTCATTCTGGCTCTGAAACCATGAACCTTAGATCTGGATCTTTTCTTAGGCTGAAATGTCATCTTCATGGAAACTGCACCTCCTTCTCTGACCTTAATCTCTATGATAAGGTAATCTACTTTTTAATGTTGGGAACTATACGCCCATTTTTGGAAAATAGCATTACAATTGTATCTGAAAAGACAAGGTCTGTCAAGATTTATTTATAAAAATATGAAAAGGTCTTTATACCGGAAGATCCCTTCTCCCTCTTCTGCTGCTTGCTATACAATTTTTTTATTGTTTATCCACAGAGATATACACATTAAATTATAAACATTTATGTTATCCACAGAATGTGAATTACTTGTGGATAAAATTTAATTTATATATGGATAAGCTGTGTAAAAGATGTTAATAACTATAAAAAATCCCTTAAAATAAGCATTTTAAAAACATACAGAGTTTATCCACTTATCCACAAAATAATCCACACAAAAATGTTGATAATTTTATTATAAACATACTTATCAACAGCATGTGGATAACTTTATCCATATATATGTTCATAAGTAATGTTTGAAATCTTTCGTATTTTATATTAATATAATACTAGGTAATTATCGTAAAAAATGGGTACTTATACTTTTAGAAAGGCAATGAATTATGATGGATGCAATTAGAGAAAGCTGGACAACCATTAAAGAAACGATCAGAAGGGAATACAGTCTGTCTGACATTTCTTATCAAACCTGGGTGGAACAATTAAAATTTCACAATATAGAGGGCAATACAGTTAACATTATAATCCCTTCCGATCAGGCTCACGCTCTTAATTATATTACCAATAAATTTAAGAGTTTCTTTCAGGTAACAATCACGGAAATGTTTGATCATGAATATGATATCAACTTTATTTTAGAAAAAGATGCTAAAATACAGGATATCTATGACATTGATATCAATACATCCTCCTCCGTCTACAATATCAATTATGAGAATGCCAATCTCAATCCTAAATATAAGTTTGATACTTTTGTAGTGGGAAGCAACAATAAATTTGCTCACTCCGCATCCCTTGCCGTAGCAGAATCACCCGGACTTGCTTACAATCCTCTCTATTTATATGGAGGAGCCGGACTCGGTAAGACTCACCTGATGCATTCCATCGGACATTTTGTACTGGAGCAGAATCCCAATATGAAGGTTCTGTATGTTACCAGTGAAGACTTTACCAATGAAGTAATTGATTCCATCAGAAGCGGTAATTCAGCAGCTATGACCAAACTTCGTGAAAAATACCGTACGGTTGATGTTCTTATGGTTGATGATGTACAGTTTATCATAGGTAAAGAAAGTACCCAGGAAGAATTTTTCCACACTTTTAATGTACTTCATGCAGCCGGTAAGCAGATCATTATTTCATCTGATAAACCTCCCAAAGAGATGGATATTCTGGATGAGCGTTTCCGTTCCAGATTTGAATGGGGACTCATAGCAGATATTCAGGCTCCCGATTATGAAACAAGAATGGCCATCCTTCGCAAAAATGCTGAAATTTATGACAGGAAAATTGATGAAGATATCATCAAATACATAGCTACCAATATTAAATCCAACATTCGTGAATTGGAAGGTGCTTTTAATAAGATTATTGCTTTTGCCAAACTCAACAAAGTAGATCTTACCCTTTCTCTTGCGGAAGAAGCATTAAAGGATGTTATTTATCCAAATAAACCAAAGGAAATAACCCCTACTCTTATTTTAAATGTAGTAGCAGAACATTTTGGTGTAAAACCTGAAGACATCAGCTCCAAGAAGAGAAACGCTGAATTTGTAATTCCAAGACAAGTGGTAATGTACCTGTGCAGAGAGCTTACAGATGCTTCTTATTCCAATATAGGAAAATTAGTAGGTAAGAAAGACCATACTACCATCATCCACGGTGCCAAAAAGATAGGCGAAGAAATTAAAATAAATGAAGAACTTCGCAGTAAGCTGGAGATTATTCATAAAAAAATTAATCCTGCTTAATATTTATCCACATACTTATGTGATTAACCTGTTTATAATTATTAATTTAATGTTGATAACTTTATTTAGCTATTTTTATGAACTATTTTTTATTGTGAATTATTTATGTTTTTTCCACAGATAAAGTTTAAATTATTCGCATCTTTTCCATTCCATTTTTCCTTGAAAAATAGTATAATAGAGGTAGTTATACACATATCAACACCCTATACTATTAATACTACTAAAATCATTCATAATATATATCATATGTGAGCGCACGAGAGAAGATATATACACAAGAAGGGAGTTATACACAATGAAAATTATCTGTTCCAAATCCAATCTTTTAAACGGTGTCCAGATTGTATCCAAGGCAGTTCCCAACAAGACCACCATGTCCATCCTGGAATGTATTCTTGTAGACGCTACAAAAGGATGTATCAAATTGACTGCCAATGATATGGAACTCGGTATTGAAACTGTTATAGATGGTCTTATTGCTGAAAAAGGAATCATTGCACTGGATGCAAAGATTTTCCTCGAAATCGTGAGAAAGCTTCCTGACAGTGATGTTGTGATTGAAACAGATTCTTCTTACAAGACAACCATTACCTGTGAAAAAGCTAAATTTAACATTGTTGGTAAGTCAGGTGAAGATTTTTCCTATCTTCCTGCCATTGAGAGAGAGGACAGTATCATCATCAGTCAGTTTACTTTGAAAGAAGTAGTAAGACAGACTATTTTCTCAATCTCTGACAATGATAACAATAAGCTGATGACAGGTGAGCTTTTTGATATTAAAGATAATATTTTGAAAGTAGTTTCTTTGGATGGCCACAGAATTTCTATCCGTAAGATTGAACTTAAGAACAGTTATAATCCAAAGAAAGTTGTGGTTCCCGGTAAGACTCTGAATGAAGTAAGTAAAATTTTGCCCGGCGGAACTGACAGTGATGTAAATATTTTCTTTACACCGAAGCATATTGTTTTTGAATTTGACAATACAACAGTTGTATCAAGACTGATAGAAGGTGAATATTTCAGAATTGATCAGATGTTGTCCAGTGATTACGAGACTAAGGTAAAAGTTAACAAGAAAGAGCTTTTAAGTTGTATTGATCGTGCTACTCTTCTGGTTAAGGAAGGGGACAAGAAGCCTATCATCATCAACATTACCGATGAAAATATGGAACTTAAAATCAATTCCCTGCTCGGCAGCATGAATGAAGATATTTATATAAATAAGAGTGGTAAGGATCTGATGATCGGATTCAATCCTAAGTTTTTGATTGATGCTCTCAGAGTGATTGATGATGAAGAGGTTGAACTTTATATGGTGAATCCCAAGGCTCCCTGCTTTATCAAAAATCAGGAAGAAAGCTATATTTATTTGATTCTTCCCGTAAACTTTACCACAGTTTCATAAGGTATAAGGATAGTAAAAAATGGAAATAATAAAACTCAGAGAAGATTTTATAAAACTGGGGCAGGCTTTGAAGGCTGCCGGTTTTGCAGAGTCCGGAGTAGATGCTAAATTTGTGATACAGGATGGACTTGTAAAGGTAAATGGACAGATAGAGACCCAGCGCGGGAAAAAATTGGTTGCCGGAGATGTGGTTGAATTTGACGGTCAGCAGATTAAAATAGAAGGTTAATGTAATGATCATAAAATCAATAGAACTGGCAAATTATAGGAATTATGAAGAGTTGTCCCTTACATTTGACAAAGGAACTACTATTCTTTTCGGAGATAATGCCCAGGGAAAAACCAATATTCTGGAGGCTGTATACCAGGCGGCCACTACCAAATCTCATAAGGGAAGCAAGGATAAGGAAATTATCCGTTTTGGTATGGAAGAGGCCCATATCAGAACTTATGTAGAGAAGGATGGCATTGAAACAAGAGTTGATATGCATCTTCGGAAAGCAGGATCCAAGGGAATTGCTATCGATGGGCAGAAAATTAAAAAAGCTGCGGATCTGTTGGGATTGTGTAATGTGGTATTTTTTTCTCCTGAGGATCTTGGAATCATTAAAAACGGTCCTTCCGAGAGAAGAAGATTTGTAGATATGGAACTTTGTCAGCTGGACAGTGTTTATATTTACCATTTAAACAATTATAACAAAATAATCAATCAGAGAAATAAGCTGCTGAAAGATATGAATACGTATATGAGCCCCGGCCTGAAAGAAACTTTGTCAGTATGGGATATGCAGCTTGCTACCTATGGCAGCAGGATCATTGAGAGAAGGAAGCTTTTTACGGAGCAGCTGAATGAAATTATTTTAGAGATACATAAGAAATTATCCGGCGGAAAAGAAGAACTCAGGATTCAATATGAGCCTGATACTTCAGCGGAAGACTTTGAAAATAAGCTTTTCCTAAATATGGACAGAGATATCAGAATGAAAATGACTTCTGTGGGACCTCACAGAGATGATTTTTCTTTTTTGATAAACGGAGTTGATGCAAGAAAGTATGGGTCTCAGGGACAGCAGAGAACAGCAGCCCTATCTCTAAAGATGGCGGAAATTGAGCTTGTCAAGAAAATTACCAATGATACGCCGGTTCTTTTGTTGGATGATGTATTATCAGAGCTTGACAGCAACAGACAACAGTTGCTTTTGTCTGTAATGGGAGATATTCAGACCATTATTACTTGTACAGGTCTGGAAGAGTTTGTAAATAACAGGTTTACCATTGATCGTGTGTATAAGGTTACAGAGGGAAAAGTAAGCTGTGTCAATGATTCTTTATAGGTGCAGCAGGAAAGGGATTTGTAATGAGTGAAGAAGTAAAAGTAGATATATCTGTAGAGCAGGAGTATGGTGCTGATCAGATTCAGATTTTGGAAGGACTTGAGGCTGTAAGAAAAAGACCCGGTATGTACATCGGTACTACTTCCAGCAGAGGACTTCATCATCTTGTATATGAGATAGTAGACAATTCAGTGGATGAAGCTCTTGCAGGATATTGTGATACGATAGATGTTACTATTAATGAAGATAATTCCATTACTGTTGTAGATAACGGCCGTGGTATTCCTGTAGGAATCAATCAAAAGGCAGGTATTCCTGCAGTTGAAGTGGTATTTACTGTTCTGCATGCCGGCGGTAAGTTCGGCGGTGGAGGATATAAAGTATCCGGTGGTCTTCACGGGGTAGGTGCGTCTGTTGTTAATGCTTTGTCCGACTGGCTGGAGGTTGAAATCTGCCAGGAAGGAAAAGTTTACAGGCAGAGATATGAAAGAGGTCACGTTTGTTATCCTTTGCAAGTGGTAGGCACTTGTAATCCAGATAAAACAGGCACAAAAGTTTCCTTTTTGCCTGATAAGACTATCTTTACAGAAACTACAGTATATGAATTTGATGTATTGAAGAGAAGACTGCGGGAAATGGCTTTTCTTACCAAAGGACTGCGTATCATCCTGAGGGATTCCAGAAATGAGGATAATGTTGTAGAGGAAGACTTAATTGTCGGAGAAACAACGGAAGATATTGAGAAGAAAGTCGAAGAAAAGCAGATTAATGAGCTTTTAAAGAGAGCTGAAGAAGATAAGGAATTGCAGAAATCAGAAGAATCAGGATCAGCTGAGGAAGAAATGATTTCTGATGATAAGAAGGCAAAAACCGGCGGCAGAATAGGAGTTCTTCACACAATTAACCTTGATAACGGTAAGAAGCAGAAGGTGATTGAATTCTTTTATGAAGGCGGCATCAAGGAATTTGTCACTTACCTGAATAAGAGTAAGGACCCTTTATATGAAAATATCCTTTATTTTGAGGGATATAAGAATAATGTGTTTGTGGAAGTAGCTTTCCAGCACAATGATTCTTATAATGAAAGTGTATTTAGTTTTGTAAACAATATTAATACGCCCGAAGGTGGTATGCATCTTCAGGGATTCCGTAATGCAATGACCAAGACTTTTAACGATTACGCGCGGAGTTCTAAACTCTTAAAGGACAGTGAGCAAAATCTGTCCGGCGAAGATATCAGAGAAGGTTTGACAGCCATTGTCAGTGTGAAAATAGAAGATCCTCAGTTTGAAGGTCAGACTAAGCAGAAATTAGGTAATTCTGAGGCAAGAAGTGCAGTTGACGGCATTGTGACAGAGCAGCTTACTTATTTTCTGGAGCAGAATCCTTCTGTTGCAAAGACAATCTGTGAAAAATCAATTTTAGCCCAGCGTGCAAGGGAAGCAGCCAGAAAAGCCAGAGAGCTTACCAGAAGAAAAACTGCTTTGGAAAGTATGACGTTGCCCGGAAAGCTGGCAGACTGCTCTGACAAAGATCCTAAAAATTGTGAAATTTATATTGTAGAGGGAGATTCCGCAGGCGGTAGTGCTAAGACTGCCAGAAGCCGCGCAACTCAGGCTATTCTTCCACTCAGAGGTAAAATACTTAACGTTGAGAAGGCAAGACTTGATAAAATTTACGCCAACGCAGAAATCAAGGCTATGATCACTGCTTTCGGTACCGGTATCCATGAGGATTTTGATATATCGAAGCTTCGTTACGATAAGATCATTCTGATGACGGATGCCGATGTTGATGGCGCTCATATCAGTACTTTGCTTTTGACTTTCCTGTACAGATTTATGCCTGATCTGATTAAAGAAGGTCATGTTTATCTTGCAAAGCCGCCTCTTTATAAATTGGAAAAAAATAAAAGGGTGTGGTATGCCTACAGTGATGAAGAGCTTGACAGTATTCTTCAAGAAGTGGGCCGTGACCAAAATAACAAAATTCAGCGTTATAAAGGTCTTGGAGAAATGGATGCTGAGCAGCTTTGGGAAACTACCATGGATCCTGAAAGAAGAATCCTTCTCCGCGTAACTTATGATGAAGAAATGGCATCAGAGATAGATCTTACATTCACCACCCTTATGGGAGACAAAGTGGAACCTAGAAGAGACTTTATCGAAGAAAACGCTAAGTTTGTGAAAAACTTGGATATTTAATTTGATATAAAAACTACAAGAGGTTAAATTCAATGAATGACGATATTTTTGACAAGGGTATAGAGATAGATAAGATTCATGACGTGGATCTGAAAGAGAGAATGGAGACATTCTACATTGATTACGCCATGAGTGTTATCGCTTCCCGCGCACTTCCGGATGTAAGAGACGGTCTGAAGCCCGTTCAGAGAAGAGTTCTCTACTCCATGATAGAGTTAAATAACGGTCCTGACAAGCCTCATCGTAAGAGTGCCCGTATTGTCGGTGATACCATGGGTAAATATCACCCTCACGGTGACAGTTCTATTTACGGTGCTTTGGTAAATATGGCGCAGGATTGGTCCTTCCGTTATCCCTTGATTGATGGGCATGGTAATTTTGGTTCCATGGACGGCGACGGCGCTGCGGCAATGCGTTATACAGAGGCAAGACTGAGCAAGATTTCCATGGAGTTGCTTGCTGATATCAATAAAGATACCGTTGATTTTGTACCGAACTTTGATGAGACGGAGAAGGAACCTGTTGTACTGCCCAGCCGTTACCCCAATCTTCTGGTAAACGGTACCACCGGTATCGCAGTTGGTATGGCTACCAATATTCCTCCTCATAATTTGAGGGAGGTAGTAAGTGCCGTAACAAAGATCATTGACAATAAAGTTGAGGAAGACAGAGATACAGATATTGAAGAAATCCTTAAAATAGTGAAAGCACCCGATTTTCCTACAGGTGGTTTGATTTTGGGAACCAGAGGTTGTGAGGAGGCTTATCGCACCGGCCGCGGAAAAATCAGAGTCCGTGCAGTGACCAATATTGAGACGTTGCCCAACGGTAAGAGTCAAATCATTGCTACGGAACTTCCTTACATGGTCAATAAAGCTAATCTGATTATGAAAATTGCAGAATTGGTGAAGCTGAAAAAGATTGATGGCATCGTGGATATCAGAGATGAGTCCAACAGAGAAGGTATCAGAGTAGTAATAGAGCTACGCAGAGATGCCAATGCCAATGTTATCCTGAATCAGCTTTATAAACATACTCAGATGCAGGATACCTTTGGTGTGATCATGCTGGCGCTGGTTAATAACGAGCCCAAGGTTATGAATATCCTGGATATGTTGAAGGCTTATTTGAAGCACCAGGAAGAAGTTGTAACCAGAAGAACAAAGTATGAATTAAATAAAGCTGAAGAGAGAGATCATATTTTGCAGGGTCTTTTGAAAGCACTTGACTTTATTGATGAAGTAATCAGTATTATCAGAAGCAGCCGCAATACACAGATAGCTAAGGAAAGATTGATAGAGCGTTTTGAACTTTCTGATGCGCAGGCGCAGGCTATTGTAGATATGCGTCTGAAAGCGTTGACCGGTCTGGAAAGAGAGAAGCTTGAGAATGAGCATTTGGAACTTCAGAAGCTGATCGGCGAATTAAAGGCTATTCTTGCTGACGAAAAGTTGTTGCTGGGTGTTATCAAAGAAGAAATGAGTAATATTGCTGATAAATTCGGTGATGACAGAAGAAGCAAGATAGGATTTGACGAGTTGGACATTTCCATGGAAGATTTGATTCCCAGTGAGGAAACCATCATTGCCATGACAAGTCTCGGCTATATCAAGCGTATGACTGTAGATAATTTCAAGGCACAGAACAGAGGAGGAAAGGGTATCAAGGGAATGCAGACCATTGAAGATGATTATATCGAAGATCTGCTGATGACCAATACCCACCATTATCTTAACTTCTTTACCAACAGCGGAAGAGTTTACAGGATCAAAGCATACGAAATTCCGGAAGCAGGCAGAACAGCCAGAGGTACAGCAATCGTAAATCTGTTGCAGCTTGCGCCCGGCGAAAAAATTACTGCCATGATCCCTATTGAGGAATACGGCGAGAATCAGAATCTCTTTATGGTAACCAAGCAGGGAATCGTGAAGAAGACATCACTGGCAGAGTTCAGCCATGTCCGCAAAAACGGTCTTGCAGCCATCACCCTCAGGGAAGAGGATGAACTGATTGAAGTAAAAACAACAGATAAAGAAAGAGATATCTTCCTTGTAACTAAGAAAGGTATGTGCATCCGGTTTAAAGAAACAGATGTAAGACCTACAGGCCGCTCTTCCATGGGTGTTATCGGTATGAATCTGGAAGATGGTGATGAAATTGTAGGTATGCAGCTTGACAATCAGGGTGATGCTCTGTTGTTTGCTTCCGAAAAAGGTATGGGCAAGCGCACAGTAATGGATGAGTTTTCCGTACAGAGACGTGGCGGTAAAGGTGTGAAATGCTATAAGATCACTGAAAAGACCGGTGATGTGATAGGAGTGAAAGCTGTTACCGATGATAATCAGATTATGATGATTACCACGGAAGGTATTATTATCCAGCTTCGTGTTGAGGATATCAGTGTTCTGGGAAGAATTACTTCCGGTGTAAAACTGATCAATCTGGATGAAGGTGTGACAGTGGCACAGATTGCCAAGGTAAAAGAAAAAGTAGACGACGAAGAACAGGAAGCTGAGGAAACCGATAATTCTATAGAAGAATCTGAAGAATAAGAAAGTAATAACAGCGGGCTTAATTTAGTTCGCTGTTATTACTTTATCATTCTGATAATTAGTGTTATTATTTGGTAAATAATTGTTTCTGTTTGAGAATCGTTTTAGAATTGCTTGACGATAAATATTTAATATGTTTATCATGAGTTTAACTGTACTTATCATAAATTAAAAAATATTGGGAGAGATAATTATGAATTTTGAAGAATTACTGTCCGGTAAGCAATGTGACTGCGGAATGTTTCACAGCTGTGATATCAAAAAAGTAATTATTGGCATAGATGCAATAAAAGAAATAAAGAATATACTTGGGGATTATCAAAATATTTTGTTGGTTGCGGATACCAATACATACAATGTCTGCGGGAAACAGGTAGAGGAGCAACTGTCAGAAAGGCTGGAAAATATCCTTGTCTATGAGAGAGAAGGGCTTTTGGTACCTGATGAGAGAGCAATAGAAGAAATGAAGGAGAAGCTGACTTCACATACAGATCTGATCATTGGAGTGGGATCAGGTGTGATTCAGGACCTCTGTAAATATGTGAGTTTTCAGGCAAATATTCCGTATTATATTGTGGCTACAGCGCCGTCCATGGACGGTTATGCCTCCAAGGGAGCTGCCATGATCATAGGAAATATGAAAGTGACTTACAATGCCCATGTGCCGGAAGTAATCATCGGTGACATCGATATTTTAAAAAATGCGCCTCTTGAGATGATCCAGTCCGGATACGGAGATATTGTGGGAAAATACTCCTGCCTCAATGACTGGAAACTAAGTAAAGTTGTGAATGATGAATATTTTTGTGAGTATGTATATAATCTGACTTATGAAATGCTTTGTAAGACCAAGGATTTGGGCCCAAAACTTTTGCAAAAGGATGAAAAAGCCATTGGTACATTGATGGAAGCACTGGTAGGAGTGGGAATTGCCATGGCATATGTGGGTAATTCGAGACCTGCTTCCGGCAGCGAACATCATCTTTCCCATTTTTTTGAAGTAATAGGAATCATGAATGATGAGCCTTATTTTATGCATGGGACAGATGTGATTTTTTCAGCGGTATACACCCAGAAGTTGAGGGAAGAACTATTACAGATGAAAGAGCCCGCACCTCACAAGATTCCGGATAAAGAAGTATGGGAATTTAATATCCGAAAAATATACGGAACTGCAGCAGAAGGTGTTTTGGCTTTACAAGATAAATTAGGTTGGTACGATGTGGATCGCTACCCTGTTTATCAGGAAAAATGGCAGGAGATCCGGGAAGTATTGCAGGAGGTACCATCCTCTGAACAGTTGGAAGGTTATGTAAAAAGTATCGGACTGAATCTGAAGTATTTTGCGGCAATGTATGGTTCTTCAAAAATTAAAGATGCTTTGCTGTATGCAAAGGATTTGAAGGACAGATATTCCGTATTGTGGATGTATTACGATTTAAAATCCTGATAATATTAGCATACTATTAACAACTACTGTATTTTTGTGGATATCAGCACAAAAGAACTATCCTTTTTTTAGTAAAATAGACGATTGATAATTAAGTGCTAAAGTGGTATTATGCATATGTTTTTGAAATGCGAAAGGAGTTTTGTATCATGCAGACTTTAGTTATCAGTTTAGCACTTGCTATCATTGGCGGATTACTCATGTCCCGAGTTGCAAAGAAGCTTAATTTACCGGCTGTTACGGCATATCTCGTAGCGGGCCTGTTGTTAGGACCTTATTGTCTCGGGGCATTACATATTTCCGGTATAGGATTTAATACGTTGGCACAGGTAGAATCCATAAGCGTCATCACGCAGGTGGCAATGGGATTCATCGCTTTTACCATCGGTAATGAATTCAGATTATCTCAGCTGAAAAGTATGGGAAAACAGGCTATTGTAGTCGGTGTCCTTCAGGCTGTGGTTACCACTGTTGTGGTTGATATCGCTCTGATCTCTCTGCATCTGGCATTCCCCTCTGTCATTTCTCTTCCGGCAGCCATCGTTCTTGGTGCCATCGCTTCCGCTACAGCGCCGGCAGCGACCCTGATGGTTGTAAAACAGTATAAGGCGGAGGGTCCATTGACCAGTTTGCTGATGCTGGTAGTTGCTATTGACGATGCGGTGGGTCTTGTTTTGTTTGCCGTATCCATGGGTATTGCAAATGCCATCGAAATGGGAAGTATCAGTGTAACCGGCATGATCGTGGAGCCGGTATTGGAGATTGTTCTGTCTTTAGGATTGGGAACTATTATGGGACTTCTCCTGAACTATCTGGAGATTTTCTTCCATTCCAGAAGTAAGCGTATGTCACTGTCTGTGGCATTTGTAATGCTGACGGTAGGTCTGTCCATGCTAAAATTTGAGATCGGAGGAATCCACTGCGGATTTTCCCTTCTTTTGGTATGTATGATGACAGGTACGGTATTCTGTAATGTCTGCGAGACTTCGGAAGAATTGATGAACCGTGTGGATGGCTGGACCGTTCCTCTGAATATTCTATTTTTTGTATTGTCCGGTGCAGAGTTGGATCTTCAGATTCTGAGCAATCCTATGGTACTTTTGATTGGTGCGATCTATATTATCTTCAGATGTCTTGGTAAATACAGCGGTGCTTACGGAAGCTGTACGATGACAAAGTGCAGCAAGAGGATTACGAGGAATCTGGGTATTACCCTGTTCCCTCAGGCCGGTGTTGCTTTGGGAATGTCGCTTACTGCAGCAAGTCTCTCTGATGGCGCCATGGTAAGAAACGTAGTGCTGTTCAGTGTATTGGTATACGAACTGATAGGTCCTGCCCTGACAAAAAGATCCCTGCTGGCAGCGGGCGAGATTAAACTGGAAGGAAAAACCAGTGCAAGAAGTAAGAACAAGCCCAAGCCTCCTATCAGCCTGCATATTTAATATTTTGGTTTTCAGACGTGTGATAGTATGATAAAATGATACTATCAAATCGCCGGAAGGAGTTTATTATGCAGAAAATTCGTTGGGGCATTATGGGAACCGGAAGAATCGCAGGAGTCTTCTGCAATACATTAAAAGAACTTGAGCAGGCCGAGATTTATGCAGTGGCTTCCAGAAGTGAAGAGAAAGCAATTGATTTCGGAAGGAAATATCAGGCAGTAAAATGCTACGGAAGTTACGAGGAACTGGTGGCAGATGAGCAGGTGGATATTATTTATGTGGCAACTCCCATTATGTGCCACTATGATAATGTAATGCTTTGTCTTAAGGCAGGGAAGCATGTCCTGTGTGAAAAGGCAATCACCCGCAGTGTGGAGCAGGCCAGAGAATTATATGCTCTTTCCCAGGAAAAGAATTTGTTTTTGATGGAAGGTATGTGGAGCAAGTGTCAGCCTGTCTTCCGCAAGCTTCTGGAGTGGAACAGGGAAGGAAAGTTTGGCGAGATCAAGGCAATTGACGCCAGATTTTACACTTACGGCGGTAAAGACCATCGACTGGTAAAATATAAGAATCAGGGCGGCGTGCTGTTTGATCTTGTGATCTATCCTTTGACTTATGTGTGCTCGCTTTTGGGCTACGATCCCAAGGAGATCCATGCACTTTCTGTCATTGGCGGAGATGATACGGATATTATGGGAAGCATTCAGCTGCAGTATGAGAACGGCGCTTTTGCCACCATAACCAGCGGCGTTTCCCACGAAAGACAGATTTCACTGTATATACAGGGAACCAAGGGAAGATTGCTGATCAATAAAGAATTCTTTTTCCAGGCACAGCAAGCAGTGCTTGAGGACTGGAACTGTCAGCCGGCGGAAGAATTCGACGGACCTTTTATGATCAGCGGGTATGAATACGAGGCGATGGAGGCCATGGAATGTATTTCTCAAGGGAAAACACAGAGTGAATTAGTTCCCATGGAAGAAACCATAGCCATTCTTGAACTTTTGGAGGCATGCAGCAAGAGTGAATAATGTCCGCTTTGAGGAAGCAAAGAAGAAAATCGTCGGAGTAGACAGGCAGCGCCTTGGCATCGGTACTTATGGAGAGAAGACGGTCCACGCCATTTTTAAGAATTATTATGAGCCGGATGAGGACAGGCAGGAGATTCCCATAGACCGGTATGTGGCGGATATTTTTACCGGACAAGAGATTATTGAGATCCAGACCAGGCAGTTTGACCGGATGAGAGACAAGCTGGCGGCATTTCTGCCTTTATATCCGGTGACCATTGTATATCCCATTCCGAGGGAAAAGTGGCTGGTTTGGATTGATGAAGAGAGCGGAGAACTGAGCGACCGGCGAAAATCTCCCAAGAAAGGGAATTCTTATGATGCTTTTAAGGAGCTGTATAAAATAAAAATGTTTCTCAAAGACCCCAACCTGAAACTGAAGCTGGTTCTCACAGACATGGAGGAATATCGTCTGCTGAATGGCTGGAGTAAGGACCGCAAGAAGGGATCTACCCGCTATGACAGGATCCCGGATGGTCCGGTGGAGGAAGTGGAAATCGAGAGAATTGAAGATTATATGCAGTTCATACCTCCTCAGCTGGAATCTTCTTTTACGGTAAAAGAATTTGCCAAAGCGGCCCGCATACCGGAGCGGTTGGCGGGGACGGTAGTACATATCCTGCATTATGTGGGCATTATAGAGCGGGAAGGAAAAAAAGGGAATGCATATGTGTACCGGCCGGCAGGAGAATAAACCGGCAGAGTCGTTCACGAATTGAAAAAATCATAAAATGTAAAATTTTGAAAAAGTCTATTGTTTTTTTTACGAAAGAATGATAGACTTTTTTTGTACACAAAGAAATTTCTTCGTATTTCTTTGTATACAAAAAAGCTCCGCGAGGATCGCACTGCGGTGAAGCGGAAAATGTCTGCTGCGCAGACGCGCCGCAGGCGAAGAATTTCGCTACGCGAAATTCTATCTTATAACTTAATATAGAACATTACAGGTGTCGGATATTACGGTATCCGGTGAAAAGGGAAGCAGGTGAAAGACCTGCGCGATCTCGTCGCTGTAAGGGAAGAGTTCTGTTCACAGAGTAGTGCCACTGGGAGTGTTGTCTGGTTAGCATCAGGCAGCCCCGGGAAGGCTGAGCAGAATGTTGACACCCAAGCCAGAAGACCTGCCTGTGATGAGTGCTGTAGGACCACGAGGACTTGGTTAGTACGAAGATGCCTTCTATAAAGGGACGTTTTTATACTGCGGTGCTTTTGAAACGGACTTTTAGAAGGTTTTTTGTTGCAATTTTTGCAGCAAAACAAGAACTCATGACCTGCGAAAATCAATTGCCGAAAAGGCAGAAAGAGAGGTCAGAATGACAACAGAAAACAACAAAAAGAAATCAGGAATTTTGAAGGTATGCCTTGGATTGCTTGCGGTTGCAGCAGTGATCGCAGTGATGCTGTTTGCATATCACAAATTTTCCGAGAAAGCAGTGGAAGGAAGCAAGGCAATCACCATCGAGGTAGTGGGAAAAGAAAAGGATGCTACCTATGAGCTGAAGACCGATGCGAAGTATCTTGTTGAGGCTATGGATGAGGCAAAGGGACTTACCTATGAAATGGCAGATGGTATGATAAATACCATCAACGGAGAAACGGCAGATTACAGCAAAAACAGCTCCTACTGGGCAATTTATGTAAACGACGAATATGGTATGTACGGTGCCAATGAGCAGCCGGTAGAAGACGGAGATGTTTTTAAATTTGAGTATACTGTATTTGTTGCAGAATAAGAGATGAAAAAAGAAAGTAAATCAAAAAAGAAGTTTCTGACCGTCAGGGATATTACCATGATCGGTATGATGGTGGCAGTGATCGAGGCCTGCAAAATGCTGATGACATTTCTGCCAAATATTGAACTGACCACCTTCTGGGTAATTCTGTTCACCTTGTTTTTCGGGTGGAAAATGGTATTTGTCATACCGGTATTTATTTTAATTGAAGCGGCCATCTATCCTTTCGGAACGTGGCTGATTATGTACCTTTATACATGGCCCCTGTTGGCGTTGCTTGCGTGGATTTTCCGAAAAACCGACTCGGTCTGGTTTTGGAGTATTTTGTCGTCGCTTTTTGGATTGAGCTTCGGTCTTCTTTGCTCTATTCCCTATATTTTTATCTACGCATCGACAGGTGGTATTCAGGCAGGTCTTGCTTCAGCTTTTGCCTGGTGGATTGCCGGTATCCCCTGGGATTTGGTACATGGAGTATCCAATTTTATTCTGATGTTGGTCCTCTATCGGCCGGTCAGAAACCTTATGACCAAGATTACGGTCATCAGAGAATAGTAGAGACAATTTACAAGAATTCCCCAAAACAAGTAAAAGCAGGTTCTTTTTGAACCTGCTTTTATGCTTTATAACTCCGGCGAGTTCCACAGATAGTCAACAGACCTGTAGGAAAGTCTCAGGAAATCATCCAGCAAACATTCCGGTATTGCACCGTGGGAATATTCGATATTCATCACGCCGCTGTATCCGATTTCTTTAAAAGCTCCGATGATCTCGTTCCATTTGATATCTCCGGTAAGGGGAATCTGGTGGGAGTCAACACCGGTATTATCATGCAGATGTGTACATCGGATCAGGGAGCCGAATTTCCGGATATAGTCGGCTGCGGAATCTTGCAACGCTACTTTCGCATGCCCGAAATCCCAGCAGCATACCACATTGTCACTTTGGAAAGATTGTATGAGTGCTAAAAGCTCTTCCGGGTCGGAGGTAAAGCGCCGGCACTTCATACTGTCTTCAAAAACGGTTTCAAAGGCTATGTTACAACCGATACTTTTTGCCTGCTCCACATAAGGAAGGAAATAGTCGTGATTGTACCGGAGTGCTCTTTCCGGAGAAAATTCCAGATTTTTAAAATCGAACTCGTCTCCGTGAACGGCAATATACTCCGCACCCATATATGCAGTAGCTTCCATGCATCTCTGCAGATATAAATGGTGCCTGTCCCCGTAATCCCCATATCGGTTAAAGGGAGCATGTGTCTGATGAACACGCAGTCCATGCTCCTTGAAAAGAGCAAAATCACTTTTCATTACGTCTTTCCAATCATCCCTCAGGAGAGGCGGCGTATAGTCCAGCATGGTAAAGCCTGCTTTTGCAACTGCTTCTGCTGCCTTCTCCATCTTTATCATTTTTGTCAGATATCTGATGTTAATACCAAAGAGCATGGGTTTCTCCTTTACTGATCAAAGAATCTGCACTTTTTTGGATTTAATCTTCTTCTTCCGTATCTTTTTTGGATTTCTGAAGTGAAAAAATAAACTCGCTGCCTTCTCCGGGAGTACTGATTACATTGATGTTTTCGTCGTGGGCTCTTATGATTTCTCTCACGATGGACAGGCCAAGACCGGTACCCTTTTTATCTTTTCCGCGGGATAGGTCTGATTTATAAAAGCGATCCCATATCAGCTTCAGATCGTCCTTGGGAATACCGATGCCGGTGTCTTTGACGGAGACCAGAACCTTATTTCTCTTTTCAGAGGTCTCTATCCGGATCGAAGAGTTGTTATGACTGAATTTAATGGCATTATCGGTCAGGTTGTAGAGAATCCGCTGTATTTTTTCCAGATCTGCGTGTACAAATAAAACATTGCCGCTCAGTACCAGTTCAATGCTCATATTTTTGTGGCGACAGGTGCCTTCAAAGGAGGCAGCTGTTCTGCGGACTACGGCATTGATGTCAAAATCGGTTTTTTCAATCAGCATTCCTCTGGTATTCAGATTATTCAGGGTTAACAGGCTGTTGGTCAGTTTGGTAAGGCGCTCTGTCTCATTCAGCACAATCTGCAGATACTTTTCATGCATTTCCGGAGGAATGGTTCCGTCCAGCATTGCTTCCAGGTAACCTTTGACGGAGGTGAGAGGAGAGCGGAAATCGTGGGATACGTTAGCAATAAATTTCTTCTGGTCATCCTCAGACCGTGCGATTTCGCTGGCCATGTAAGACAGACAAGCTGCCAGATATCCGATTTCATCTTCGCTGTCCACCTGAAATTCATAGTGCATATTGCCGGAAGCATATTGCTCCGTGGCATGAATGATTTTTTTCAGCGGAAGATAAACCATTTCCGTGAAAAAGATCAGAATAATCATGGAAAGCAGCAGTAAAACGCCAAGCATGAGGTAGGAGATATTCAACAGACCTTCTGCAGACTGCTCTATATTGGTAATATCCATGTGGATCACAAGATAGCCTTTGACTTTGAAACTGTTGGTGATGGGAGCAATCACCGTCAAAACATCCTCATCGAATTCGTCAAAAAAGGTATCCACCGTGTAATAAGAACCCTGAATCACCGTGGGATCAAAATGATCAACCATTACAACTTCTTCCACATTCAAAGGACTGTTGGTGTCCAGTACCAGGCGTCCGGAGGGATTGATAATGCGGATGGTGGATTCCTGATAGACAGATAGGGCATCCAATTGATTTTTTACGGTTTCCAGAGAGGTTTCATTGGTGTACAGATCGCCTGCATAGGTGTTGGCGATAAGAGTGGCTTCTGAGTAAAGAGCGTCAGCTTTTTCCCGGATCAGATGATCTTTGATCATGTTGGGAACAAAAGTGCTGATAATAATGAAGCCGAATATGCCAAAAATAACATATCCCAGTAAAAACTTCAGATACAGCGTTTTCTTCATCTATCGCACCTCAAATTTGTATCCGATTCCCCAGATGGTAGCAATTTTCCAGTTGCCGTAATCCTTAATCTTTTCACGAAGTCGCTTAATATGAACGTCTACGGTACGGGTGTCGCCCACGTATTCATATCCCCAAATTTGGTCCAGAAGCTGTTCTCTGGTAAAAACATGGTTAGGGGATGCGGCAAGAAAGTACAAAAGTTCCAGTTCTTTGGGAGGCATATCCACATTCTGACCCATGTAGGTCACGGAATAGTTGGTCAGGTTGATGATCAGTTCGGGATATTCCACACACTTGGTATTGGTGACTTCCGGAACTGCGGCCGCAGGTTTATACCGCCGGAGAACAGCCTTTACTCTGGCCACCATTTCTTTGGCATCAAAAGGTTTTTCCATGTAATCGTCCGCACCCAGTTCCAGACCGAGCACCTTATCAAAAACCTCTCCTTTGGCTGAAAGCATGATGATGGGCAGTGTATATTTGGCCCGGACCTCACGGCAAACCTGATAACCGTCAATGCCGGGAAGCATCAGGTCTAATAGGATAAGATTAGGGTCAAAGGTCCTGACTGCGTTCATAACGGACTCCCCATCATTTACAATCAGGGTGTCAAAGCACTCTTTGGTCAGATACAGGGAGATCAGCTCTGCAATGTTGTTGTCGTCGTCTACAATTAATATTTTCTGTTTATTGACCATGTGTAACACTCCTTTTTTTGTGGGATTATCGAAAGGTGACGATGGTCACGCCAGCGTCTCCTTCGCCATATTCTCCCAGGCGGAATTCTTTTACATGTTTCATCCGTTTTAGGTGGTTGTGGACGGCACTTCGCAAAGCGCCGGTTCCTTTGCCGTGAACCACCCTCACACTGGTTAAATGTGCAAGATAAGCATCGTCCAGATACTTATCCAGCTCTGCAAGTGCTTCGTCGACAGTGCGTCCCAGCAGGTTGATCTCCGGTGAGACGGAAAAGGATTTTGACATCTTAATCTTGCCGGTGTTAGTGCGTTGCAGTAAGGGAGCAGAAACGGTCTCTTCCTCCACAGGGATCAGATCCTTCACATTAACCTGGGAACGGATAATGCCGCACTGCACGAAAAGATTGCCCTTGGCGTCCGGCAGCGTGGAAACGGTTCCCTTAAGTCCCATAGAGAGGATTTTTACGGAATCGCCCTTTTTCAGCTTCTTGGGATCAAGCTCTTTCTTCTTGGAAAGGGCATTCTCTTTGGAATGAGGCGAAAGCTTTTCGTTTTTCTCACTGATCTTGTCCCGCACCTTCTGGCGCTTTTTCTCCATCTCTCTAATATCTGCAGAAGCCCCCAGTTTGTTGAAGTCTCTAATAGTTTCATCAGCCACATCCTTGGCTTCCTGCAGGATCGTCCGGGCTTTTTCATTGGCTTCTCTGAGAATCTTATCTTTGGCCAAATCGATCTTCTCGTTTTTTTTGCGCAGCTGCTCTTCTAAGGTGCGGATCCGCTGCTTGTATTCGGCAATTTCCTGCCGTTCCTTTTCGATGGTCACCCTGCTGTGTTCCAGATCCGCAATGACATCTTCAAAACTTTCGTCTTCTTTACTGATCTGCTCTTTGGCAGCTTCAATAATGGCATCGGAAAGCCCTAACTTTGAGGAAATGGCAAAGGCATTACTTTTACCGGGAATACCGATGAGCAGTCGGTAGGTTGGTTTCAAGGTTTCCACATTGAACTCGCAGCAGGCATTTTCCACGAAGGAAGTGGAGAGAGCGTAAATTTTAAGCTCACTGTAATGGGTGGTAGCCATGGTGCGGATCCCTCTGTCGTGCAGGTGATTCAAAATGGCAATGGCCAAAGCGGCACCCTCTGTAGGGTCTGTACCTGCTCCAAGCTCGTCAAAGAGACACAGGGAATTCTCATCTGCATGGGCCAAAATGTGGACAATACTTGTCATATGGGAAGAAAAAGTGGACAGGCTCTGTTCAATACTCTGTTCGTCTCCGATATCCGCGTAAACCTCCGTAAAAATAGAAAGTTCGGATCGGTCCATGGCAGGAATGTGCAGCCCGGCCTGTCCCATCAGGGTAAAAAGGCCGACAGTCTTCAAGGAGACGGTTTTGCCGCCGGTGTTGGGACCGGTTATGATCAACAGGTCAAAATCCCTACCCAGATAAATGTCGATGGGAACCACCTTTTTCCGGTCTAAAAGAGGATGGCGGCCCTTGCGGATATGGATATAGTGATCCGTGTTAAAAACGGGTCTGGTAGCGTTCTGTTCCAGGGCAAGCTTGGCCTTGGCAAATACAAAATCCAGCTTCGTCATCAAACGCTGGTTGACTCTGATCTCTTCCACATGTTCGCCGATCATGGCGCTCAGTGTGGCAAGAATGACTTCGATTTCTTTCTTTTCCTCCAGTTCCAGTTCCCGCAGCTGATTATTCAGGCTGACTACGGCAGCCGGCTCAATAAAGAAGGTAGAACCGGTGGAGGACTGGTCGTGGATCATACCGTTTACCTGACTTTTATATTCTGCTTTCACGGGAATACAGTAACGGTTGTTGCGCATGGTGATCACTGCGTCCTGCAAATAAGTGCGGCAGGACCCGTTTACCATGGAATTCAGCTGACTGTGAATCTTTTCGTTAGTCAGGAGCATATTGCGGCGGATGGATTTCAGTTTGGGACTTGCGTCATCAGAAACCTCTTCCTCCGACAGAATGCAGCGATTGATCTCGTTTGCAAGCTGCGTCAGGGGAGTCAGCAGTTCAAAATACTCATCCAGACTGTCTGTGGGGGCATCTTCCCGCTCCCGCCGTCCGTAAGTTTTGATGCGGTTTACGTTGTCGAGTAGTTTTGCAACCCGCAAAAGCTCAGTCATGGATAAAGTGCTTCCGATTTCCAGCGCCCGCAGGGAAAACCCTATGTCGTAATTGCCCCCAAAGGAAGTGCTTCCCTTTTGAAACAGTCTGGTAAGGGCATCCTTTGTTTCCTCCTGTGCCTTTCGGATCTCATCCAAATCTACCATGGGAACCAGTTCTTCACAAGCTTTTTTGCCGGGGGCAGAGTCTGCCTTTTCTATGAGCAGACCGATAATTTTATGATATTCAAGAGTCTTTAAAACCTTCTCGTTCATTCTTTAAAAATCTCCACAATAAGCCATCTTATCTTTCTCTCAGTATACCACAACCCTACCCCTGAGAAAAGCGCTTTTTCTTTACTTTTTCCGGGTAATCGGCTATACTTATAGTAATTTACCAAGGATTGCTTATCATATTGTTTTATAGGTTGGTCATGGAATAAATTGCAAAAGGCAGGCCATGACTGCGGAAGGAGATTTATGTCGGATAAGATGCAGTCTGAGCAGAAGGATTTTATCATTGAAAAAATCAAAGAGCGTCCGCTGAATAAAAAGAAACTGGTACGGCGCATGATCATCACCGCTTCCATGGCTGTGATATTCGGCCTGATCGCCTGCTTTACCTTTTTGGTATTGGAACCCATTATCAGCAACTGGCTGTATCCGGAGGAGCCACCGCAATTGGTAGTTTATCCTGAGGATCAGGAAGAGATGGATCCGGAGGACATGCTGTCCGACACAATACAGAATACCACGCCCGAGCAGACAGAACCGCTGCCGATCCAGCCGGAGGATATCACGCTGGGGGATGAACAGATACAGGATATTTTGTCACAAGTGGTTCTGGACAGAGAGAGCTATGAAGAACTTTACGTGGCACTGATGGATTATGTCAGGGAGATGGAGAAGTCCTTGGTTACAGTGTCCGCTTACGAATCTGAAACAGACTGGCTGGAGAACGACGGCAGGAGTAGCCGTCAGGCTTCCGGCGTGATTGTGGCTAACACAGGAACGGAACTGTTGATTTTGACAGAATACAAAAAGGTGAAAGGTGCAGATCTTTTGATGGCAGAATTCTGCAACGGATTGCAGGTGCAGGCCGCTGTTAAGCAGGCAGATGAGAAAACCTCGCTAGCGGTGGTGGCAGTGAATCTGGAAGGTGTGTCAGAGGATTACACAGAAGGACTGGTGATTGCCACGTTGGGAAGTACCGGCGGGATCAGGCTCAGAGGAGAACCGGTTATTGCGCTGGGGAATCCTATGGGAAGCAGCAGTACACTGGCTTACGGCGTGATCGTAGGGGAAGAAAAGATTTCTATGGTGGACGCAGAGTATAAAAAGCTGCAGACCGATATTTACAGAGAACCGCAGGCAGGAGGTTTTTTATTCAACCTGAAGGGAAGAATGATCGGTGTGATCATGGAAGACACCGGCGGGGGGAATTTAATCGAGGCCTACGGTATTTCAGATCTGAAGAAACTGATCGAGAAGATGTCCAATCATATAGCAGTACCCTATCTTGGCATCAAGGGACATGAGGTAAGTGATCTGATAAATCAGGAACTGCAGGTACCTCTTGGCATTTATATCAGCGAAGTGGCCAAAAATTCTCCGGCAATGCGCGTCGGTATTCAGCAGGGAGATGTCCTTGTGAAGCTGAACGGTTATACGATGCAGAGTATGGTCCGTTATTCAACGGAGTTGATGTTATTGGAGCCCGGGCAGACGGTGGAATTGGTTTTGATGCGTCAGTCGCAGGGGGAGTATAAAGAAGTAAATGTTTCCATTGTTTTAGGAGAGGCAGAAGGAGAGAGATAACAATGAAATATATTAAGGACATGCGGGAAGGGGACCGCATTTTTGACATTTATCTGTGCAAGCATAAACAAGCGGCGGTAACCAAAAACGGTAAGCCTTATGAGAATGTGATTTTACAGGATAAGACAGGAACTATTGATGCCAAAGTGTGGGAACCCAACAATCCGGGAATCGGAGATTATGATACGCTGGATTATATAGAGGTATACGGTGAAGTCACCAATTTTCAGGGCGCGCTGCAGCTCAGCGTAAAAAGGATCCGCGTCTGCGGGGAGGAAGAGTACAATCCTGCCGAATATCTGCCGGTCAGCTCCAAGGATAACGGGCAGATGTATCAGGAACTGCTTTCCCTGATAAAAAGTATTCCGAATACATACCTTCGTCAGTTGCTGGAAGCATTTTTTGTAAAAGACACGGCCTTTGTCAAGAGATTCCGCAATTCTTCCGCAGCCAAGACGGTTCATCACGGATTTGTGGGAGGTCTTTTAGAGCATACTTTAAGTGTAACCAAGCTTTGCGACTACTACTGCCAACAGTATCCCGTCTTAAAGAGAGATCTGTTGCTGACCGCGGCAATGTGCCACGATATCGGTAAGACCAAGGAGATTTCTCCTTTTCCGGAAAATGATTATACCGACGACGGGCAGCTGTTGGGACATATCGTAATGGGATCCCAGATGGTGGGAGAAAAGGCAGCGCAGATTCAGGGATTTCCTCATATTTTGCTTTCCCAGGTGCAGCACTGTATTCTTGCACACCACGGCAAATATGAATTCGGTTCCCCCAAGATTCCGGCGATCATCGAGGCTTTGGCTCTGAATTATGCGGACGATACAGATGCAAAGCTGGAGACCTTCAAGGAGATCCTGGACAACACGAACGAGACAGGATGGTTGGGATACAATAGATTGTTTGAGTCAAACCTGCGGGCGACCAGGCTGGAGTAACCTATGGAATACGTAAAAAATGATCTTGTCACAGTGACCATCGATGATATGGGCGCTGACGGGGAAGGTATCGGAAAGGTGGATGGCTTTACACTGTTTGTGAAGGATGCTGTCATCGGCGATACCGTGGAAGCGAAAATTTTAAAGAATAAGAAGCACTATGCGTATGCGAAAGTAGAGAAGGTTGTGAAGCCTTCTCCTTTTCGTGCGCAGCCGGAGTGCCGATACCATAAGCAGTGCGGAGGCTGCCAGATCCAGGCGCTTAGTTATGAAAAGCAGCTGGAATTCAAGGAGAAAAAGGTTCGGAACAATCTGATCCGTATTGGCGGTTTCGAGGAAGCTTTTCTGGACCGGATCATGGAGCCTATCGTAGGAATGGAGAATCCCTATCATTACCGCAACAAGGCGCAGTATCCGGTGGGTACCGACAAAAACGGTGATGTGATCACCGGTTTTTATGCAGGGAGGACCCATTCCATCATTGCAAATACTGACTGTGCGCTGGGGCATCCGCAGAATGAAGAGATTCTCAACAAGATCCTTACCTACATGAAGAAAAACAAAGTCTCTGCCTACAATGAGGAAACCGAGCAGGGGCTTGTGCGCCATATCCTGATACGCACAGGCTTTACCAGCAAAGAGATCATGGTGTGCCTGATCATCAATAAAAAACCTGCAAAGCTTTCCTATCAGGCAAAGGGCATTCAAAAACAAAACAATGAATTCCTGCCGGCACAGGACAAACTTTTGCAGGAACTTGCGGCTATTGACGGCATGACAAGTGTGTCCGTGAGTATCAATACGGAGAAAACCAACGTGATCATGGGTAAGGAGGTCCACTGTATCTGGGGCAGCTCCACCATTCAGGACACCATCCATGTCAGGGATATGCAAAAAGATAATTACCCTTTCACCGGCCAGGAACTGACTTTTAAGATCTCCCCGCTGTCCTTTTATCAGGTAAACCCGGTGCAGACGGAAAAGCTTTACAGCCTGGCACTGGAGTATGCCGGCCTCACCGGCCGGGAGACTGTCTGGGATCTGTATTGCGGCATCGGTACCATTTCCCTGTTTCTGGCGACTAAGGCAAAGCAGGTTTACGGTGTGGAGATCGTGCCTCAGGCTATTGAGGACGCCCGGGAAAATGCACAGCGTAACGGCATCACAAACGCTGGTTTTTTTGTGGGAAAAGCAGAGGAAGTCCTACCCCGCAAATACAAAGAGGAAGGCATCTATGCCGATGTGATCGTTGTGGATCCGCCCCGCAAGGGCTGTGACGAGGCCTGTTTGAGCACCATGCTGCAGATGCAGCCGGAGAGGATTGTGTATGTGAGCTGCGATTCTGCGACTTTGGCAAGAGATCTGAAAGTGCTGTGCGATGGGGGTTATGCGATTAAGAAGGTAAGACCCGTGGATCAGTTTGGACAGACGGTACATGTGGAGACGGTAGCATTATTAAGTCGGAAAATCGATGTGCACAAAATGAAGTTAAATTCTACACCTTTTGAAATGATAAAGAGTGGAGAAAAAACCATTGAACTCCGTTTGTTTGATGAAAAGCGTCAGAAAATAAAAGTTGGTGACAAGATTGTTTTCACCGATAATACAACCGGCGAAACACTTAATACCACCGTTGTGAAATTGCATAGGTTTAATACTTTCAATGAATTGTATAAATCTTTACCTTTGTTAAAGTGTGGTTATACTACCGAAAATGTCGATAAAGCAACCCCTGCCGATATGGAACAATACTATTCTGTTGAAGAACAGAAAAAATATGGTGTTGTTGGCATCGAACTTTTCCGACCTAAACAAATCACAGACGAGACGGTTTGTTTGCTGGAGAGAAAAGGGCGGTAAATCAAGGGATTTCGGCATTTGAGGCATGAGATGGATGTGTGTTTCTGACGCTGTTGAGGTAGTGTATGGGGACTGATTTACCCCGGGGATAGGAGTTGG
>JAZNMF010000055.1:0-3846 GCA_045579545.1 Acetatifactor sp.
GCGTTGTAGTATTCGCCCATTCTCAGCTGGTTAAAGTAGATGGCGCCCTGAGGAAGACACTTCCAGGTATCGTCAGTTGCAAGGATTGTCTCGCCGTCTGCTTCCAGGCGGGCAATCAGCTTGGGATTGTCCCTCCATTCAGCCTGGTGGATGCGCCAGCTGGTCTCGACGGTCTCGTTGTACCAGCCGTTGCCGCAAATGGCGGCGAAGGTGTTCTCGCCGGTGTGCAGAAGATGGGAAACATCATATACGTTGTACCATAAGGTCTTGGTATAGTTGCTCACAGGGGCGGTAAACAGGTCCTCGGATACTTTGACGCCGTTGATGTAATAGTAGCCGTATCCCAGACCGCACACATAAAGTCTTGCGTCACGGGTGTCATTGACCGTGAACTTTTTCCGGAACATGGGTGCGTAATTCTCCCATGCAAAGGATGGGTCAAACGCTACGTTTGGTTTGATAAAGGATGCATTCTTAAATGGCATTTTTGACCTCCCTTCTCAGCCCAGTGTAATCTCTTTCCTCTCGGCGGAGGACTGATAAGCACCGCAAATGATGCTCACTGCCTTTTTGGCTTCGTCTCCGCTGATCATGGGTTCCGTGTTGTTCAAAACGGCCAGCGCCATATCTTCGATCAGATAGGTGTGTCCGAAATTGGTTTCGTTATACTGACAGTTGACGCCGCCCATGGAATTGGTTACCTCCGGAACGGGGATGGATTTGTCCGTAAGCTCCCACATATAAAAGCCCTTGTCGCCGAAAACAATGGTTCCCTTTGTGCCGTGAACCGCAAAAACGGTGTCCAGGCCGGGATAAACGGTGGTAGCGCCTTCGATCACGCCGATGGCCCCGTTTTTGTATCTTACACGGATGACAGCGGTGTCCTCGGCTTCGATATCCCAGTGAAGGGTGCGGCAATCCGCATCAACCGATTCAATACCGCCCATGATCCAGCTGATCATGTCAATGCCGTGAATGGACTGATTCATCAGGGCTCCGCCGTCCAGTTCAATGGTACCACGCCAGCTGTCGCTTCTGTAATATTCATCGTCGCGATAATATTTCAGGTAGGCATCGGCCAGTGTGACGGTTCCGAGCCAGCCTTTTTCCACTGCCTCTTTGGTTCTGATGGCAGCATCAAAGGTGCGGCGCTGGAAGACACAGCCCAGTTTGACGCCGTTCTCACGGCAGCAGGCAATGAGTTCGTCGGCTTTTTCGGGGGTCACATCAATAGGTTTTTCGCAGAATACATTGATCCCGCGGCGGGCCACGGCGCATCCGTGTTTGGCGTGATAGCCGCTGGGGGTAAGGATGCAGCAAACATCGATATCTTCAGCGTCGAGCATTGCTTCAAAATCAGTATAGTAGGGGCAACCGTATTTCTCGGCCACTGCTTTGGCCTTTGACTCTACAATATCACAGACTGCTGCCAGGCGTGCGTGGGGAGCATGCTCAATGGCATCCAGGTGATTGACGGAGATTCTGCCGCAGCCGATAAGGGCGAAGTTTACAGTTTCTTTCATAAATCATTCACTCCTTTTTTGAACGGTCAGAGCATCGCGGGTTGCTTTAAACACCTCTTCCATAGACAGTCTGGAAGGCTTGCCGCTTGCAAGTAAAATGAAGTCGGACAAATAATCAATGTCAGCTGCCTTTTTTTCGATGGTAATCTGACCTTCCTTACCGTTGACAAAGCAGGTTACGCCGTCTGTGTTGGCGGAAAAGCTCATCATGCCGTTCTCGCCCCAGATATAGAACTGCCAGTAATAGGGGAGTGCATAAGCGGCGCTGTCGGGAACGGAATAGGAAACGTCCGCAATGAGGCCTGCGCCATTGGTAAGCTCTGCCATAAACTGTCCGCTGTCGGGGAACTGAGGTGCCAGCTTTGCGTAGGCATTGTAGCTTCTTGCAGCAGTCACGTTTTTAATGCGCTGTCCGCAGAGATAATAAACAAGATCGATGCCGTGGATAGCCAGGTCATTGAACAGTCCGCCGTATTTGCCCTCCTCAAAATACCAGGAAGGGCGGGTGCTAAAGAGCAGAGGATGCTGTCCGCCGAAGTAAACACTTTTCACCTGGCCGATCAGATCCATTGCTTCCTTGGCAGCAGCGATGATTCCTTCATATCTCATGGAAAACATGCAGCTTACAAAAAGATTGTTTTCTTTGGCAAGTTTTTCGATCTGATCAAGCTCCTCTAAGCTGGTGCACATGGGCTTGTCACAGATGACATTTTTGCCGTGCTCAAGCGCCTTGATGGCAAGAGGACCGCGGTTGGTGTAATAGTCGCCGATTACCACGGTGCTGACATTCTCGTCAGCCAGCAGTGCTTCGTAGGAGTCGTAAGTGAATACGACTCCTTTTTCTGCAGCTGCCTCACGTGCGGGTGCATTTTCTTCAAAGGCACCGACTATTTTGACCTTATCGCAGGACAGTGCCTCCTGGTACAGTACCAAAACATGGGAATGTCTGAATCCGGCAAAAGCCAGATTGCCGGGATAGTTATTGTTACACATAGTAAAAACTCCTTTTCTTATGCGATGGGCAGATGAAGAACTGCTAGCATTTTACTGCCTTCACATCATAAATTACAATTGCTGCATCTGTGTTCTGTTTGTGCTTCATGCGGATGCTCCTGATCGTCTTCTCGGGATTGGGATTCTTGAGAGGCATCTCAAGCAGGGTATAATCTTTACCGTTCACGTCCTTACCACAGACAGGTTTACAGGAATAGGTGCCGATGTATCCCTGGTGTCTGAACAGGATGGATGCTATGGGCGCACCGTAGGTCTGGGAGTGCTTGCAGATGTTGAGACCGTAGCCAATCTCTGTTGCGGCAACGCTTCCGTCTTCATATACAAGCTCATACTCTGCCAGTTTGAAGGTAGGCTTCCACATGATTCTGTCTACACTCAGATCGGTAGCGTGGGTGATAAAGAGTGTATCAGCCTTTTGGTCAACTGCGATCTCCAGTTCGGGAGAAGCCGCACTGACTACTGCAGCCTTTTCATAAGGAATCTGCCACAAAAGCTCGTTGGGGATGTTGCGGATATCACCGTCAAATGCCACAGCGGTGCAGTCTCCCTCGGTGCTGATATCTGCTACGGCACATTTTGCATTCCATAGAAGAGGCTTCACAAGCTCGTTGTAGGAGAGCCTGTAATTGCTGTCATAGGTGGAATTCCACATCATATTGCCGGTGTAGTGCATGTCGTACATCTTGCCCTCGTAGGTGTAAGAGTTTTCGTTGCACTCGATCCACATGGAAAGCTCGCCGCCCAGGATATTGTCCCTCTTGGAACGGTACTCATATCTGGGGAAATGGCTGGAGTAGAGATTGCCGAATGCCACGGTGAAATTACGGTTCAGCAGTTTGTCCTCCAGGTCAAGCTCCGGATGGAAATACCAGGTAAAGTCAAGCATGATCACATCCTTAGGCACATAGTTGATAGCCTCGGGAGTGGTATAAATAGTATCAAAGCGATATTCGCTCTGGAGCATATCGGACCAGATCATCATTTTGAGGTTCTTGCTCTTTACATACTCATTGAGCTTGGTCACTTCGTCTGCGAACAGCCTTGCTTTATCTTTCTTGGCGCACTTGGGGCAGGCACCCATCATGTATCCCTCGTCATGTCCCATATGTAGATAGCGTTCCGGCTTCATGCATTCCACCACTTCGTCCGCGATGCCGAATACATAGTCGTAATATTCCTCGTGGAGAGGGCACATGTTGTGAGGATAAAGATCGGAAGGTGCACTGTCTGCCATATATAAGTCGCCGAAGTTCTCGTTGAGATTCTGCTCTTTTACCTCTGCAAGCTTGGGATAAGCAGTGGTAATATA
>JAZNMF010000056.1:0-26078 GCA_045579545.1 Acetatifactor sp.
TGATGTGCATAAAAAAACAAGACGAAAAACCCTACTATGTAGGGAATGCCAGTCTTGTGTGCGTAGTTTTCCTATTCTCTCTAATCTAAAATATCTCTGCTAAAAAATCGGTTTTCTCTGTTTACTGTAATGAAAATAATCTCTCTTACTCTCTCAAAATCGTTTCTGCTCTCTATTGTGTTCTCTCTGTTTCTGTTCCTGCCACGCATAAACTAAACACATCACTTTTCTATATTATACCTCCGAAACACAATGAAGTCCATAGATTTACTATAAATTTCCACTTTTTAGAATTGCTTAACTTAATGGCAAATTCATTCCTCAAAATGTTTTTAAGAGGTAAATCCAAAGATTTACCCCTTAACTTAACAAAATTTGGTGTAACTAAATGACATTGTCACGTGACCGCCTGTCTTTTTTAGAAAGAATATCCTTCCACACTATAATATGCCATGTTGGTCTGTCTTACATCCAGTCTTCCGAAGCAGGCGCAAATGGGAACATCACTCTTCACCCAAACTGTATACTGAACGGATTCACCCAGCATAAGTCCTTTTTCTCCCAAAGGCTTGTCCAGACGGATACTGGTGGTTCTCATACCGTCAAGTTCCACAAAGATTCCTGTTTCGGGATCCTTATCTTCAAATACGAATACCAGCTCAATGGTAGCCTTAACATCGTTCAGATTTGTGAGCATAAGAGCTTCATGTCCTTCAAATTCTGGGTTGTCACCATGAGGCGGCAGATAACCGTCACAAAAAACCCAATTCTTTTTTCCGATCTTCATATTATTTCCTCCTATTTAAAGATTTCAGGGATCATTCTGTCATTGTAGGTAGTCATGCGCTGAGCACCCTTGTCGGTGATCAGGTAGCAGTCTTCCATACGGAAGGAACCCCATTCCATACCCTTGAAATAAGCATCGATACAGATCGCCATGTTCTCTTCGATCACGCGCTTATTGGAAACAGAGAAGATAGGAGCCTCACACTCCAGCATGCCGGTGCTGTGAAGACTTCCGTAAGGACAGTAATCGATATATCCGTACTTGGTCAGATAATCAGTGTAAGCATTCAGTACTACGTCACAGGGAGTGCCGGGCAGCATCTTGGCAGATGCATAATTGAGCGCGTCGTATGCACACTTTACAGCATCCTTCATTTTCTGGGGGATCTCACCCAATACAAGAGGGCTGCAGATGATACCGTTATAACCTTCGTAGGAAACGCCTGCGCCGATGGTGATGATCTCGCTTTCCTTCACCTGACGCATAGTATTTCTGCACATACTGATGAAAGAGTTCTGGGGGCCGGATGCCACCATGGGAGCAAATGCCTGTACATAACTTTCTGCGCCAAGGCTCATCATCTCCGCCTCAAACATACCTTCAATGTGTCTCTCCGTCATACCCACTTCAATCTTGGGAACTACATTGGTAAACATGGTGGAAACCATATCCCAGTTTGCTTTCAGGATCTCAATCTCTGCTGCACTCTTGCGGATTCTCTGCTCATAGTGCACATCATCGAAATCAACGATCTCTGCGTCCGCAAACACTTTTCTCAGCTTGTCCATGATAATGGCAGGGAAAATCAGTCTGCCGATAAATCCGATCTTCTTTACACTGGGGTGAGCCGCTTTCACTTCCTTGAAAAGCTCTTCAAAATCCATCTGACCCTCGGTGTCGTACTCGAAACCGCTTACCTCACCGATCTCAGGCAAAATAGCAATGCGGCTCTCGGGCAATGCATTATGTACCTGGCAATAATCATAAGATGCCTGGCCGCTGCAGACGATCACTTCTCCCTCAGCGGGAATCACGATGGCAGAATTCTCATTCACCGGTGCAAATCCGCAGTAATAACGCACGATAGCGATCTCCAGCAGATTGGAATAACCAACCACCAGATCCACGCCGGCCTCCGCCATTTTTCCGCGAAGGTAATTCACTCTTTCAAGATACTCTTTTCCTTCAATTTTAAGGTTGCTCATACTTGTCCTCCTTTTAATAGTTTTGTATATTATTATTTTTTTGCTCATTCAGCGCCCTTTCCCGGTAAGCCACAGGACTGACCCCTGCATACTTTTTGAACAGAGCGTCAAAATACTTGACTTCCTTAAATCCCAGGGAACAGGAAATAGCGGTGACAGAATCGGCAGTCTCTTTCAACCTCCGCCCCGCCTCTTCCATTTTCAGGCGGTTAAAACAGGTGATCAGGGTTTCACCGGTCTGCTCTTTAAAAGTTTTACACAGAAAAGATCTGGAATAACTGAATCTGCCGCAGATATCATCAAGCGTCAACTTCCTGTGCACATTCTCCCGCAAAAAACGGAGCATCACATTGGCCAGATCCTCATAAAAATTCTCATCGCTGAAAAAAACAATATCGGAATTCTTTTCCACGGACACTCTGCGCACCAGACTGATCAACAAATATTCCAATTGCAGCATCAGTGCCTGCTGTCCTCCGAACTGTGGCGATTCAAGCACTTCCAGATGATCACTTTCATTCATGCGAAAAGTGGTCTTGTACTCTTCCATAATCTTTTTCAGGCAGTCAAGTTGCACACTGTCAGGAGAAAACCGGATTCTGCTGATAGGGGTAAGCGCCTGAGAAAAACTGTCAAAACAAACGACAAATGCTTTGTTTTGATTTCCCTCTGCCGAAAAGTATGAATGCTTCCTGTTGGGCGGCACCAAAATAAACTGCTCCTTCGCAAGCGTGATCCTCTCCTCTTCCAGGACCATAACGATTTCACCGCGCGTCACGAAACAGAGTTCCCAGAAATCATGGGCCTCCACGTAATTTTTGTATTTTCCCTCAAAATCCAGAAATTCCAGTGCCAGCAGTTCCTTTACGTCTATTACATTGCAGATTCTGTGCCGCAAATAAGTCTTCATCCTTCGCCTCCACTTCACCCGTTAAAACAATTATAGAAAACCGGACATTCTTTGTAAATCTGTTATTTTCTATACATGTACCAAAATTTTCTTCATAAATAATGTTGTGGTATATTTTATCAATTCAAAAATGATTTGCCGGACGTATGCAATCTGATTCACCTCACCCTTCGCCGTGCAAACGTTAAGATGCTGTTAACAACTCGCCAAAATCTCGTTAAAACCTGGCAAAAACCATTTCATTTTTTAGTGAAAACACTTATGATGAAACAGAATTTATCAGCTGAAAGGAGCCCTTGACATGAGTCCTGTAATTATGATCATAGCTATTGTAGGAGGTTTGGCAGGAGCACTGTCTACTCTATATCTGACGCTCAGTTTTCCCGGAGTAATCCTCTGGAAGCTGTACCGCCGGATCGTTCACAAAATCCCCATGACAAAATAAAAAGGATCAAAGCAGGTCTGCCAGTTCTCCAAAGGTATATCCCATTTCTTTCCAGCGTGTCAGCAGTTCATCCAGTATTTCACCGTTGGTTCTGGACGTATTGTGAAGCAGGACAATGGCACCGGGATGTATCCGCCCGCACAGCTTTTGAAAAGCTTCCTCGTGAGAGGGCTGGCTGTCCGCATTCCAGTCTACATAGGCAAGACTCCAGAAAAAAGTACTATATCCAAGATCCTGCGCCATCTGCAGATTCTCTTTGCTGTATTTCCCCTGTGGCGGCCGATAATACTTCTCCATATCCAATCCCGTGATCTCTTTATATAAATCCGCTACCGAATCCATTTCTTCCCTGAATTTTTCCACCGAAGCGATACCAGACATATCAGGATGATGATAAGTGTGGTTCCCTACCGTGTGTCCTTCTTCTGTCATGCGTTTTACCAAATGGGGAGCCGATTCCAGATAATGCCCTACCACAAAAAAAGTAGCTTTAACATCATGCTTTTGCAAAGCATCCAGAATAGGTTCCGTATTCTGATTTTCATATCCGCAGTCAAACGTCAGATAGATCACTTTCTCCGAAGCATCTCCCACATAATAGGCATCATATTTTGCAAGTTCTGCGGCCGACAAATTGCCTCTGGGCTGGGTTCCCTCCGGGCCGAAGCCAAGCCCCCAATTTTCGGCCTCCAATACCACCTGACGACTTTCCACTGCCAGCTCACGGCCCAGATAGCCAATTCCTCTCCCTACCCAAAACATCGAAAAAAGAAACACCGCCAACGCCACCAACTGACCTTTTCTCCCCAGCCTCTTTCCAACATTTGTTTTCATGATCCGCCCCCGATAACCGGTGCACCACATGGTCTGTGCACTTCCTTTCCCTTCAATATATGCATTACTGTATCTGCTTTATTCCGGAATACACCGTGGGGCCATCACCTGCTCTTAGGACATCCCGGTCTGACCGTCTGTCGTTTTTTCATCGAGTTTCTTTCTAAATATTTTTACCCATAGTGATTATTGTCTGCCAATTTGGTTTATCCTAAAAATAACCCACAATTTGCACCTTCACATTCCCTGACATTTTTGTGCAAATTACGATTCCATTTTTCGGTAAATTGTGTTATACTCTAAAAAATATGTTTAAAATTAGGAGAGGATAAAAAGATGCCAAAACGAACTGATATTCATAAAGTGTTAATCATTGGTTCCGGTCCCATCATCATAGGACAGGCCTGCGAATTTGACTACTCCGGTACACAAGCCTGTAAAGCCCTTCGTCAGCTTGGCTATGAAATCGTACTGGTGAACTCCAATCCGGCTACGATCATGACCGATCCGGAAACTGCCGATGTGACATACATTGAGCCACTGAATGCGGAACGCATGGAACAGATTATTGCCAAGGAGAGACCTGACGCACTCCTTCCTAATCTGGGCGGACAATCCGGTCTGAACCTCTGTGCCGAACTGGCTTCCAAAGGCATTCTGGATAAATATAACGTAAAAGTAATCGGCGTTCAGGTAGATGCCATCGAGCGCGGCGAGGACCGTGTTGAATTCAAGAAAGCAATGAACGCTCTTGGCATCGAAATGGCGCGCAGCGAAGTGGCTTATTCCGTGGACGAGGCGCTGAAGATTGCCGATGACCTGGGTTATCCCGTTGTCCTTCGCCCCGCTTACACCATGGGTGGTGCCGGAGGCGGTCTGGTATATAACAAAGAAGAACTGAAGGTGGTATGTGCACGCGGACTGCAGGCCAGTCTGGTAGGACAGGTACTGGTTGAGGAATCCATTCTGGGCTGGGAAGAGCTGGAAGTGGAAGTCGTAAGAGATGCCGACAACAATATGATCACTGTCTGCTTCATCGAGAATATCGATCCTCTCGGTGTACACACCGGTGACTCCTTCTGTTCCGCTCCCATGCTGACTATCTCCGAGGAGACCCAGCGCAGATTAAAGGAGCAGGCATTCAAGATTGTGGAATCCGTAGAAGTGATCGGCGGCACCAACGTACAGTTTGCTCACGACCCTGTCAGTGACCGTATCATCGTTATCGAGATCAACCCCAGAACCTCCCGTTCCTCTGCCCTGGCTTCCAAGGCAACCGGTTTTCCTATCGCACTGGTAAGTGCCATGCTGGCAACCGGCCTGACTCTGAAGGACATCCCCTGCGGCAAGTACGGTACTCTGGACAAGTATGTCCCCGACGGAGATTATGTAGTGATCAAGTTTGCCCGCTGGGCATTTGAAAAGTTTAAAGGCGTTGAAGACAAACTGGGCACCCAGATGCGCGCTGTAGGCGAAGTTATGAGCATCGGTAAGACCTATAAGGAAGCTTTCCAGAAGGCTATCCGCAGCCTTGAGACCGGCCGTCACGGTCTGGGACACGCCAAAGATTTCGATTCTCTCACCAAGGAACAGCTCCTGCAGAAGCTGATCACTCCTTCCAGTGAACGTCACTTTGTAATGTACGAAGCGCTTCGCAAGGGCGCTACCGTTGACGAGATCCATGAGATCACCAAGGTAAAAACATGGTTTATCGAACAGATGAAAGAACTTGTTGAGGAAGAGGAAGCTCTCCTTTCCTGTAAGGGCAGCATGCCTTCCGACGAAATGCTTATCTCAGCCAAGAAGAACGGCTTCTCCGACAAATACTTAAGCCAGCTTCTGGAAATTCCCGAAGCACAGATCAGAGAACACCGCATTGAGCTTGGTGTGGAGGAAGCATGGGAAGGCGTACACGTAAGCGGTACTCAGGACAATGCTTACTACTACTCCACCTACAATGCCCCCGACAAGAATCCGATCAAGACCGACAAACCCAAGATCATGATCCTGGGCGGCGGTCCCAACCGTATCGGCCAGGGTATCGAATTTGACTACTGTTGCGTACACGCTTCTCTGGCGCTGAAGAAGCTGGGTTTCGAGACCATCATCGTTAACTGTAATCCCGAGACCGTATCTACAGACTACGACACTTCCGACAAGCTGTACTTCGAGCCTCTGACACTGGAAGACGTTTTAAGCATTTATAAGAAAGAACAGCCGGTAGGCGTGATTGCCCAGTTCGGCGGACAGACTCCTTTAAATCTGGCTGCTGATCTGGAGAAGAATGGTGTCCGCATCCTCGGAACCGCTCCCGCAGTGATTGACCTTGCAGAGGACCGCGACCTGTTCCGCGCCATGATGGAAAAACTCGAGATTCCTATGCCCGAATCAGGCATGGCTACCACCGTGGAAGAAGCTCTGGACATCGCTCACAATATCGGTTATCCCGTTATGGTTCGCCCTTCCTACGTTCTGGGCGGCCGTGGCATGGAAGTTGTTTACGACGATGAAAACTTAACCAACTACATGAATGCGGCAGTAGGTGTTACACCGGACCGTCCCATTCTGATCGACCGTTTCCTGAACCATGCTACCGAGTGTGAAGCCGACGCCATCAGCGATGGTACTCATGCATTTGTTCCCGCTGTTATGGAGCATATCGAGTTGGCAGGCGTTCACTCCGGCGACTCCGCATGTATCATTCCTTCTAAGCATATCTCGGAAGAAAATGTAAAAACCATCAAGGAGTATACCAGAAAGATTGCTGAAGAGATGCATGTAAAGGGACTTATGAACATGCAGTACGCAATCGAAAATGATAAGGTCTATGTTTTGGAGGCCAATCCCAGAGCATCCCGTACCGTCCCCTTAGTATCCAAGGTATGTAACATTCGCATGGTACCTCTGGCAACGGATATCATCACCTCAGATATCACCGGCCGTCCTTCCCCCGTTCCGGGACTGAAGGAGCAGGACATCCCTTACTATGGCGTAAAGGAAGCAGTCTTCCCCTTCAACATGTTCCAGGAGGTTGACCCTGTACTGGGACCCGAGATGCGCTCTACCGGAGAAGTACTTGGCCTGTCCGTATCCGACGGCGAAGCTTTCTACAAGGCTCAGGAGGCCACTCAGTCCAAGCTCCCCTTAAGCGGCACCGTACTGATCAGTGTAAACCGCAAGGACAGAGCAGAAGCTGTCGGCGTTGCCAGAACTTTCGCCGAGGCAGGTTTCCACATTATGGCTACCGGCAGCACCTACAATACGATCACGGAAGCAGGCATTTCCGCCGAAAAGGTGAAGAAGCTCTATCAGGGACGTCCCAACATCCTTGACCTGATCACCAACGGCAAGATCGATCTGATTGTCAACTCTCCTATTGATAAGGACAGCATTCACGACGACAGCTACCTGCGAAAAGCAGCCATCAAGCACAAAATACCTTATATGACAACCATTGCTGCTGCCAAGGCTACGGCTGACGGTATTCTGTATGTACAGAAAAACGGCAACGGCGAGGTACAGTCTCTGCAGGCACTGCATGCACAGATTAAGGATAAATAAAATATTTTTCCCGGCTAAGAAAGCCGTCCGACTGCCACAAAATAGCAATCGGACGGCTTTTTATCAAACTGTTTTTCTATCTTTGCAGATGCATCGGCTTTCCGTTTAACGCTGCAGACTCTAACTTCCCGCAGCCGTCATATACCAGTTTCAGGGAAAAAAACGGAATTCCCTCTTCTAAAAGCCGGAAGAAAATCTTGTCCCCTTCCCAGAGATTCAGCTCGCCGATCTTCACAATCGGCACCCATTCCAGCACTCCCTCATCACATTCAATCGGTTCGCCTTCAAAGCCATCTGCTGTAAACAGGGACATATACTCTATCTCTCCGCCCCCCGAAACGAAGGTCACAAGCCCCCTGTAACGGTAATCTGTCAGTGTATATCCTGTCTCTTCCTTTACCTCCCTGAGCACACACTCCTCCGGACTCTCACCCGGTTCAAAATGTCCGCCCACACCAATCCATTTGTCCTTATTGATATCATTCTTCTTTACGACTCTGTGCAACATGAGATAGCAGTCATCTCTTTGAATATAACACAGGGTACTCATTCTCACTCTGTCCGGCATGCCTTTTTCCGCCTTTCCCGAAATGTATTATACACTTATCATAACGAATCCGATCACCGTTTACAAGCAAAAAAGGATTTCTCTATGCAAAATGTCCTCACATTGACAGAACATTTTCACACAAAAAATAATCTTGCAAACAAGTCTTGCAGTCCTTCCCCGCACAAGGTATACTAATATCAGGCAAGCTGATCGCAGGCTTGCTCCCACTACTTAACATGCAATTATCAGGAGGGACTATCATGTATTATGATAACAAAATCTGGATTGGAGATGCAGACGGTGAGAAAGTATGTATTCTTCCTAAGATGGCCAACCGCCACGGACTAATCGCCGGCGCCACAGGTACCGGTAAAACCATTACACTCAAGGTGCTTGCAGAATCCTTCAGCGATGCGGGCGTTCCTGTTTTTCTGGCTGATATCAAAGGAGATCTGTCCGGCATGTGCCGTCCGGGTAAAGACAGTGAAGACATGCAGAAGCGCATCCAGCGTTTTGGTCTGAATCAATGCGGGTTCAACTACCAGTCATACCCTTCTGTTTTCTGGGATATTTACGGCCAAATGGGCATTCCACTTCGCACTACCATCTCCGAGATGGGGCCGGTACTCCTATCCAAACTGATGGACCTGAATGCCACTCAGTCCGACATCTTGACAGTGGTTTTCAAGATTGCCGATGACAACGGGCTTTTGCTCATTGATACCAAGGACCTGAAGGCAATGCTGCAATATGTCAGCGAGGACAGTGCAGATTTTTCCCTGGAATATGGCAACATTTCCAAGCAAAGTGTGGCTGCCATCCTGCGCCATGTAGTTGCCTTAGAGACCCAGGGCGGTGAACAGTTCTTCGCTGAGCCCGCACTCAATATCAGTGACTGGTTTGCCTGCGGCGCCGGTGGTAAGGGCAATATTAACATTCTGGACTGCCGTACATTGGCAAACGACGGCACATTATACTCTGCCTTCCTTTTATGGATGCTCTCAGAACTGTTTGAAACGCTCCCTGAGATCGGCGACCAACCCAAACCCAGAATGGTATTTTTCTTCGATGAGGCACACCTTTTGTTTGACGATGTCTCTAAAGCTCTGGAAGACAAAATCGAGCAAATTGTAAAGCTGATCCGCTCCAAAGGCGTGGGCATTTACTTTATCACTCAGAATCCAAGGGACATTCCTGACGGAGTCTTAAGTCAGCTGGGCAACAAGATCCAGCACGCTCTGCGAGCATATACGCCGACTGACGAAAAGGCTGTAAAAGCCGCTGCCAACTCCTTCCGCACCAACCCCGCTTTCGATACCAAGGAAGTGCTGACTTCTCTGGGAACCGGCGAAGCGTTGATCTCCGTTTTGGATGAAGACGGTATCCCCGGCATCGTACAAAAGTGTAAGGTACTTCCCCCTCAGAGTCTCATGGGCCCGATTTCGGACGAGGAGAAGAAACAGGAGACATTGATCAACAACCTCTACCTCCGTTATCAGAATATGGAAGACCGAGATTCTGCATATGAGTTCCTGGTACGCAAGCGCAAACAGGATGCCGAAGAAGCAGAACAGACCAGACAAGCCGAAGAGGAAGCGAAGCTGGCCGCCAAAGAAGCTGAGCGCCAGAGTAAACTGGCCGAGAAAGAAGCTGAGAAGAAAGCGCGGGAGGCCGAAAAAGAGGCACAACGCAAGAAGAAAGCAATCTCCTCCGGTATCGGACGTGTGGCAAGTTCTGCCGCCGGAACCATCGGCAGAGAACTGGGCAACAATCTGGGAAAATCCATAGGCGGCACCTTTGGAAAGAAGTTAGGCGGCAATCTGGGGGCCTCTCTTGGCCGCAGCATCCTCGGTACCTTCCTGAAACTCCGATAAAACCGGTATAAGGATGAGGCCGGCTCCGGAACCGGAACCGAACAGATTCATATTACATAAACAAAACAGTCCCCGGCGCAGCATTGGTATGCGTCCGGGGACTTGCCATTTTATATGTTATACAAATCGGGAATCCCATACATCTACACCGCTATCCTGAAAAATAGCAGTCAAACGTTCCCTGAGCAATTCTTTGCTGATTCCCTTTTTCAGGATAACCATCAGAAAACCGCCACCACCGGCGCCGGCGATAAATCTGGCATCGATCAAATCCTCACAAGCCAAAAAAATCTGCTCGATACATGTGTTGGTGGAGCCCATATCCAGCTTTTTGGATAGTTCCCACTGCTGATTCAATAGTTCCGCAAAGCCATCGATATCACCCTGCTCCAGGCAACGTGTCATGGAAAATGCCACCGACTTCATTTCTGAAAGAGCCACCAAAGACTGGGGTCTTGCACCGATGTAATTGCCCATCACTTCCCTGAGCAGATTTCGTGCCAGACGCCTCTGGCCTGTATAGATCAGTGCAAAACGCTCCTGCAGTTCATCCAGGGCTTCCTGCGGCACATTCACTTTGGTCACTTTAATATTCTGAACCATGCCGGGATCTGTGGTGATCAGCTTAATACCATCCGTCAGTCCGCCGACCTGATCCTGCCAACCGCCACCAGTACTCATAATCTGTTCCATGCACAACACTGTACTGTAGATATCTTCCTCCGGTTTATCCATGCCCAGAAATGCAAAGATACCTTTTACGCAGGCACCTGCCAAAATGCTGCTGGTACCCAGACCGGATCCCTTGGGAATACCCACTACCTGTGTAGAGAGATAAATACCGCCGCCGAGTCTCTCCAGTAATTCCTGAAGCGTATCCTCCTTTTTGACAAGGGGCACAACGCCGCATGCGATCAGTGCCGCTTTGTGCAGTGCAAAAGGATCAAAGGGATTGTTACACTCCTGAATTTCTTTGATGTCGCGCACGATACCGTGCACTCCCACGTCCTGACTTTCAAACTCCACATAGTATTCCGGTAGTCTTCTGACAGTGATCTGAACCGGTAAAATCCCGTTCAGACTGATAGCCGCGTTAATTACCACGCCTCCGTTCTCATTACAATGAGGCGGAGTATCCGTCCAGCCGCCACCCCAGTTCACGCGGACAGGAAGGCTGACATCCACTCTCTCTTTTCTGATACGATTTTGCAAAGAACCTTCTATTCTCTTTATACTTGTATCATAGATTGCTTTCTGAATCGCCTTAAAGCATAGACTTTCCGGCACATCATAGCTATACTCACCAAAGCGAAGACCCGACTCTTTCATTAATCTGGACACTGCGTAATAGATCCTGATTTTCAGGGAAAAATCAGCTTCTTCTGCTTCTTTCATCAGCATATGGTAGATTTCTTCGGTAAGCCTACGCTGACCCAAGACCTCCAAAGCCTCTTTATAATACTGCCCCTGCGACAGTTTGTCCACAAGTTTCCTGCATATAATACAATTCTCCAGCTCGTTTTGCCAGCTGATCACTTTATCCATATCAGCATTGCCAAAGCTTTCACACAAGCTGGTCCTCTCAACAGACAACCATTCCTCAAAGCAGGCGGCGTCGCCTTCACAAACCATCCGGTACAGACGCATTGCCCATGCAGCTGCTTCCTCCATGGAATCACAAACAGGATATAAGGACGCATTCCACAGATCCCTGCTCGTCCCTTCTTTCCATAACTTTCGCGGATCAATCTGATATGTCTGCACAAATTCCTCAAGGGAAGATTGCAGAAAGGAAACTCCCTCAGAAAAACTATCTTTTGGATTGTCTGTCACGCCATATATTCTGACCACGAATCTGCCGCCAGTCAAAGGAAGTCCGTGAATTACAACTCCGTCGGGTACTGTCACATTCTGCAACCGCAGATGGGATATGATGCTGCCCTCTCCAATCCGGGACTCTCCCAGTATAAAACTGCACTCAAGATAGGCGTTCGGCGCAACCTGCGTCTCTTTTCCCACATAGGAAAGATAGGACGCATACTCCTCCCCCTCTCCCGTCTTGGATAACACCTTAGCTTTCCAGTCCAGAAACTCATAATCCGAGATTTCATCAACCATCAATCTAAGCAATTCCCTTGTGGTTCCGAAATGAATAAATTTCGCAGGGGACAGACACAACAGCTTCAGAGAAAACGGAGAAATAGCCTCCCATATCTTTGAACGGCATTCACGAAGTTCCGGCGTGTAGTCACCCTCCGGTTTCTCCCTATAATACTGCTCTAAAGAAGATGCCTTGGCAAGGGGATACAAAAAGTCTCCGTAAAAGCTGATTCTCGCTCTCTCATTAACAAAAGCAGAAAACTTGTCCGCATCTGTCACACCATCTGTGGAGATCAGGCCATACAGAGCATTCATCAGATCTGCACTCAAGAGAATTGCTCCCGTATCCAGATCCACCTTATCATGATCATTGACCGCTCCCATCCGGCGCAAGTTTTCTTCAGACTGCTTGTGAAGGAATTTCATCACATTTCCTTCCCCATCGTTCAAAAATACGCCGTGATTCTTACCGGTGGAAACCGGTTCCTTGATGGAGATAGCCGCAGCACCACTGAACTGGGCATCAATCTGTAGCGGATTAAACAAAAGAAGCACGTCTCCGGACATAACAAGCATTCCCTCGCTGATTCTGGAGGGAACTCCGGACATTCCTATTATAAACTCATCAAACAGAGTGGATCCTCTGCCATCCGGCAGTAAGCGCGGAACCGGTGAAAAAAGTTTGCCCAGAGATGAATATTGGGGAACCCTTTTACTGTCTCCGCCTGAATGGATCACCAAAATACGTTTTTTAACAAAGGGGTTCCTTTGGGAACCCCCTTCACTTTTACTTCTGTCTGCTTCTGCAAGATAGCGAAGCACGTTAAGGGTGGCACCGCCCGAGCCCACTCTTTTCCCTTGCGGGTCCGGCAAAACCACATACTGCGTAGATGCGGGAATCAGACCGCGCTCCACACGGCGGGCTATTTGCATCCGGTAGCTCTGTGCCTGCTCTTCATTGGAGGCTGTCAGCACCACATAATCCCACTTGATAAAACTATTTTTTTGAATACTTCTGAGGTAGTCATCCCACGCATCCAAATACGACTGTCTCAAAAACAAATTGCTGATTCTATTATAGTTATTATTCTCCATAAGTCTTACCTTATCAGATAATTGTCAATACTCCCAGGGACTTTAACAGAAGGATCAGAAGAAGCAACGGTGCGGCAAACTTGATCATAAATATATAAAGTCTTCTTCTGCCAAATTTGCATCCGGATTTTTCCACCTCATCGATGATCGTCTTAGGCTTCAATATCCAACCAATCAGGATACAGGTTCCGATAGCCACAATGGGCATAAGCACATAATTGCTGGCATAATCCATAAGATCCAAAATCTGTCCCTTCACAACAGTCCCGACGTTGGCTTCAAAGTACCAGATATTATAGCCAAAGCATACAACCAAAGCACCTACAAGAGCAATCACTGATTCTATAGAAGCGGCCTTCGTTCTGGTTAAATGGAACTTGTCCATAAAACTGGACACAACAGCTTCCATGATGGATACAGAGCTTGTCAGGGCTGCAAACAGCACCATGGCAAAGAACAGACAGCCTACCAGATTGCCAATGTTGCCCATTTCGGCAAATACTTTGGGTAGGGAGATAAACATCAGGCTGGGACCGGATGCCTGCATGCCTTCAGTACCCTGGAAAGCATAAACTGCAGGAATAATCATCACGCCGGCAAGAAAGGCAACCATGGTATCAAATATCTCAATCCGGTTGATTGATTTGCCCAGATTATCACTATCTTTTACATAAGAGCCGTATGCAATCATAATACCCATTGCCACGCTCAGGCTGTAGAACAGCTGTCCCATGGCGTCCATCAGAACGGTAAAGAAACCCTTCACGGTCATCCCTTCCAGATTGGGGATCAGATAAATTCCCAGTCCCTCCATACCGGTTCTTGTCACGCCATTAGCATCTGTATTTCTAATCGTCAATGAGAAAATTGCTATTCCTATGATCAAAAGCAACAGAATCGGCATCAGCACTTTGGAGAATGACTCAATACCTTTGTTGACACCTCTGAAAACAATAAACACGGTAACCAGCAAGAAGATCAGCAAGGTCACAACAGGCTCTGTCGAGGAAGAGATGAAGCTTGTGAAAGCTCCGTCAGCGGCCATTGCTCTTCCGTTTCCCGTCAGATATGCCCAAAAATACTTCACTACCCAACCGCCAATGACACAGTAATAAGGCATAATGATAACCGGCACCAGACATGCAAGCACGCCCAAAAATCCCCATTTATTTTTCAGCTTACTGTAGGCAGTCAGCGGGCTCTGCTTGGTCTTTCTTCCGATTGCCACCTCTGTGGTCAGCATTGCAAAACCAAAAGTCAATGCCAGCACTATGTACATTACAAGGAATAAACCACCGCCGTCTTTCGCTGCCAGATAAGGAAATCTCCAGATATTACCCAGTCCTACGGCACTTCCTGCCGCCGCCAGCACAAATCCGATTGATCCTGAAAATGAATTTCTTTGTTTTTCTTTCATAACTGTACCTCTTGTTTTTTATAAAACCTCTCTCAAGAATATCCTTATAGCTTACTCAGAGTGATTCTATCAAGATGTTTTTCACCCCGCACTTGTGATTATACATCATCAATATCACAAAGCCAATAGGTTTAGATAAAAATCGCAAAAAATATTGGGGTGTTCCCCAATGGATATGGATACCACCCCAACGTCCGGCACAAGCCAGCTTTTATTCAATTATGTAAATACCGAAAACTCTCTACAAATTAACCCATGTAGAAGATGTTTCTTTCTTTCTGCTCGTCGATATTGTCAACGTTGTACCATACACCTGCGATACCAACATCTTCTACAGTCTTGCCTTCCAGCTTAGCGATAGCCATCTCAACAGCCTTGTAACCGATGGAGTAAGAGTCCTGAGCAACAGAACCTACCAGCAGAGCGTAGCTAGCGCCGTTGTCCTTCATCCAGTTGTACTGGTTGGTACCAGCGTCGAAGCCACAGAACAGGATATCTTTGTAGTTTGCAGCATTGTCAGAGATTTCAGGGAATACTTCATTTACAACACCCTCATTGGTCATGAAGATAGACTGTGCGCCCCAGTCAGACAGAGCGGTCAGACCCAGCTTGTAATCTCCAGGGTTGTTGGTCTTAACCTGACGATTGATCTCCAGTTTGATGTTGTCAGCCTTAGCCAGTTCTTCGATCTTCTCGATGAATCCTTCTGCACGGTCGATACCGGTAGAAGTAGAGTCATGCTGGATCACGCCGATCTTGTAGCCGTTAGCAACAACGCCTTCTTCCTTCAGGTAAGCGTAGAAGTTCTCAGCAACAACTGCTGCTGCAGCACGGTTGTTAGTTGCTACGGAGCCGATGGTAGGATCCTTACCCTCAGTTACATCAGCGCCGTCAGAGTACAGGCCAGAGTCAAACTCAACAACGGGAAGCTTCTTGTTATATGCGGAAACCAGCTCATCTACAAAGCCCAAACCGATGGTAGCCAGAACGATAGCCTTGGTAGACTTGTTGTTCAGAGCAGCCTGAACCATTTCACGCTGAGAACCTACATACTCCTCACTTTCAGCAGTGGGGCCACGGAAAGTTACTTCGTAACCAGCAGCAGCACCAGCATCTACAGCACCAGCCTTAACAGCCTGCCAGAAAGCATGAGTTTCACCTTTAGCAACAACAGCGATTGTACCTTTTCCGCTGTCTCCTTTACCAGCACATGCAGCCATGGACATTACCATTACCAGAGCCAGTAACAATGCGACGATCTTTTTCATTGTTTTTTCCTCCTAATTTGAATAAAATAATTGTTTATTGATAAAATCTTACGATTTTATTTCAAAAGTTATTTTGCAGGATCTTTCTTGTCACCTGCATCCTTCTTCTCAGAGGGCTCAATCTTTACCCTTGCAGCAGCTTTCTTCTTCAGGACATCCAGCATAACTGCACCAACTACGATAACACCGGTAACTGCATATGTAATATTAGTTGCGGAGATTGCACTTCCTCCGGACATAGCCAGGTTCAATCCCTGACGAATGATAACCAGAATCATGGAACCGAGAATGGTACCTACAACGGAAGCCGCACCACCGGTAGTGGAAGTTCCGCCGATGTAAACACCTGCGATCGCATCAAGTTCCATACCATTTCCGCTGGCGATGTTCAAAGAGGGATTTGCTGCAGTGTAGAACAGTGCTGCAATACCCGCAAAAGTTCCGCCAATAGCGTATGCAATGATTTTGTATTTATCCACATTGATACCGGACAGACGGGCTGCTTCTTCGTTGGAACCGATAGCCAGGATATATCTTCCGATCTTGGTCTTGTACATTACAATCATACACAGAATGGTAAGTACCAGAACCCACGCAAGACCGATAGGGAAGCCGTTCAGATTGGTAAATATCTTCTGGAACCATCCGGTAGACGGATACTTCACTGCTGAAGACATACCGCGCACAGCCTCAGCCACTACGGAAGTCAGACCACGGGAAACTAACATGGAGCCCAAAGTGGCAATAAACGGAGCAATCTTACATTTTGCAACCAAAAAACCGTTGAGCAGACCAAAAGCAAGACCGGTAAGCAGGATGATGGGGATAGTCAGCCACAGAGCACCTTCTTCTGTTGTTACACCGGTTCTGCACACAGAACCCGCCAAAACCGCGGAACCGATACAAACAGTACCAATGGACAGGTCAATACCGCCGGTGGCAATTACAAAAGTTACACCCAGTGCAAGAATTGCGTAGGGAACCAAAGATTTGGTCATGGTCAGCAGGTTTCCGCTGCTGGCAAAACCGGAGTTGATCAGTGTAAAGATAGCGAACAATACGATAGCGGCAAAAATAATTACTACATTCTGCTTACTGCCGCCGCCCAGCAGAGATCCTTTTTTGTTCTTCATTTCTATTAATTCTCCTCTCGCATAGTGGCAAGTTGCATAATATTTTCCTGGTTAGCTTCGGCGATATCCAATTCGCCGGTGATTCTTCCTTCGCACATAACCACAACACGGTCAGACATACGAAGTACCTCGGGAAGCTCGGAAGAGATCATGATAATGGATTTGCCCTTCTGAACCAGTTCATCCATAAGGTTGTAGATTTCACTCTTGGCTCCCACATCAATTCCTCTGGTGGGCTCGTCGAAAATAAATATGTCACAGTTCTTAATCAGCCAGCGGGCAATGATTACCTTCTGCTGGTTACCGCCGGAAAGATTCTTCAGAAGCTGTTCCATGGAAGGTGTCTTGGTGCGCATCAGCGCATTGGTCTCGGCAGAAACCTCTTTCATCTTATTGTCGTTAATGATACCGCGCTTGACAAAAGAGTCTACGGATGCAATGGTGGAGTTCTCCGTAACGGATTTGTCCAGCATCAGACCAAAACGTTTGCGGTCCTCAGAGAGATAACAAATTCCATGCTTTACTGCCTGCTCCGGAGTGCGGATATGTACCTTCGCGCCGTTCAGATAAATCTCGCCGCTTTGACGGGGATCTGCGCCGTACAGCGCACGTACAACTTCGGTTCTTCCCGCTCCCATAAGTCCTGCAAAGCCCAGAATTTCGCCCTTACGCAGCTTGAAGCTTACGTTGCGGACTTCCTTGCCTGCATTCATATTGCGAACCTCCAGAAGTACCGGAGCATCTGCCGGACAGTTGCTTTCGGTCTTGGGATCACCCATGATCACGCGGCCTACCATCATCTTTACAATGTCGTCTTTGGTAACGTCTGCAGTATTGACCGTTCCCACATACTCACCGTCACGCATTACGGAAACACGGTCAGAAATGCGGTTGATCTCGTCCATACGATGAGAAATGTAAATCATGCCAATGCCTTTTTCTTTCAACTCCAGCATGATCTTGAAAAGTTCTTCCACCTCAAGGATCGTAAGAGCTGCGGTAGGCTCATCCAGAACCAGAAGCTTACAGTCTCTGGATACCGCCTTCGCGATCTCTACCATCTGCTGCTTTCCTACAGTCAGATTGCCCAGCTTGTCGGAGGGATCAATCTTTACTCCCATTTTTTCAAAGAGCTTTGCCGCTTCCTCTTCCATTGCTCTGTCATCAATAAAAGAGCCCTTCATAAATTCGCGTCCGATAAACATGTTCTGCGCAACCGTCAGGTCATTCATCATGTTCAGTTCCTGATGGATTACACTGATACCTGCAGCCTGAGAATCGGCAATATTATTGAAGTGTACTTCCTTGCCAAAAAGTTCTACAGAGCCTTCGTCACGCTTGTGAATGCCGCACAGCACCTTGATCAGGGTGGACTTTCCAGCACCGTTCTCGCCCATCAGTGCATGGACCTCACCGGCTCTCAGTTCGAAATCTACAGATTTCAACGCTTGAACACCGGCGAAACGCTTGCTGATTCCGTGCATTTTCAGAATCGTTTCACTCATTCTTACCTCACCAACACCTTTCAAAATATTTTATTATCTTAATGTACAAAAAAATGCTCGGTCTTTAAAAATCCAATCGTTTCGTTCCGGCTGAAGTCCCTTTGTCCGTTTTGCACAATTCGTTTCGCCTCTACTTGTCAAGTATGCACAATAGCTTCGAATTGGCGTTTTGCACGAAACGTTTCGTCCTTATTTTTCGTGAAAATGCCGACGCAATTCCTCTGTTATTTTCTTAACTATAATATACTTTCACCAAAAAATCAAGTCTTTTTTTTAAATTTTTGTATTGACATTCAAAAAAACATTTTATATTATATATTTATAAGAATCACACGCAACGTTAATCCGCAAAACGTTTCGCGGAAAGGAGGGGCTATGGCTACGATAAAAGATGTGGCACAAATTGCAGGTGTTTCCATCTCTACCGTTTCCAAGTTTCTCAACGGAGGCAACGTTCTTCCCGAATATGCCGGCCCCATCCGCAAAGCAATTTCCGATCTGGATTACCGTGTGAATCCTCATGCGCGAAGCCTTAAGGCCCCCAGAAAGAAGTCCATAGGTGTTTTACTTCCTAATATATCACTGGATTTCTTTGGGTCCATCATCAGCTCTCTGGATCGCATCCTTCGGAACAGTGGTTATCACGTCATCACATCCTGCTACAACTCCGATCACGGGTTGGAGCGCGATTATCTGGCATTTTTACTCAGTATGGGCATCGATGGGCTGGTATACATGCCGGAACACCTGTCCGAGGAAGAATTCCACGAACTGACTGACAAGAATCCCATCCCCATCGTTCAGGCGGACCGTTTAATCCCAAACATACAAAGCGACGCAGTACTTACGGATAACACGGACGCTTCCTACAACGCAGTTTCCAAGCTTGCCGAGATGGGGCACACCCGCATCGCTCTCTTAAGCGGTCCCTCCTCCATCCTTACTGCCAGGGAACGCATGGTCGGTTATCTGCGCGCTCTTTCGGATCACAATATTCCTTATGACGATTCTCTCGTCATCGTGGGAGAATATACATTTACCTGCGGGTATCAAAGTCTGCAGACCCTGATGGAACTGCCGGACCCGCCCACTGCAGTATTCTGCATCAATTATGATATGTCTCTGGGGCTTATCACCGCAGCTCAGGAACGGGGCATTCAGCTTCCGGAGCAACTGAATATTTTCAGCTATGACTGTATCGAAATCTGCTCCCTGATGTCTCCTCCTCTTCCCGTGGTTCACCAGCCCGCAGCAGAAATTGGCCAGATTGCCGGCACCTATCTGCTGGAGCGACTGAGCGGATACGACGGGCCACCCAGGATCATGCGACTGAAAAGTCAGGTTATCTCACATAATACCCTATAATATATTATAATAATGTAGGCACACTACCGCCCTGCGGTATAAATAGATAATAATAAGGAGGTTTTTTATTATGCAAAAAAACAGATACATTGGCGAATATCCCGTAATCGGTATCCGTCCCACCATTGATGGCCGCCGCGGTCCTTTGAAGGTTCGTGAATCTTTGGAAGACCAGACCATGGCTATGGCACAGGCTGCCAAGAAATTATTCGAGGAAAATATCTGTTATTCCAACGGCGAACCCGTAAAAGTTATCATTGCAGACACCACTATCGGCCGTGTTGCTGAAGCTGCTGCCTGCGCAGAAAAGTTCAAGAGAAACGGCGTTGATATCACTTTGACCGTAACTCCCTGCTGGTGCTACGGATCCGAGACCATGGACATGGATCCCCAGACCATTAAAGGTGTGTGGGGCTTCAACGGAACCGAACGCCCCGGCGCTGTATATCTGGCATCCGTACTTGCCTCCCATGCACAGAAGGGACTTCCCGCTTTCGGTATCTACGGACATGACGTGCAGAATCTTGACGAAGTAACCAATATTCCTGCTGACGTTCAGGAAAAACTGCTCCGCTTCGGCCGTGCCGCTGTAGCCGTAGCTTCCATGCGAGGCAAGAGTTATTTGCAGATCGGTTCCATCTGTATGGGTATCGGCGGATCCATCATTGATCCCGCATTTATCGAGTCTTATCTCGGTATGCGTGTCGAGTCCGTAGATGAAGTTGAGATCATCCGCAGAATGTCTGAAGGCATCTACGACGCAGAAGAAGTTGCAAAGTGCAGAGCCTGGATTGCGGAGAACTGCAAAGAAGGCTGGGACAAGAACCCTGACTTCGTAAAGACTTCCGACGAAAAGAAAGCCGAGCAGTGGGATTTCCTTGCAAAGATGTACTGCATCATCAAGGATATGTTTAACGGCAACCCCAACCTGCCTGAAGGCCGCGAAGAAGAGATGGTTGGACACAATGCAATTGCCGGCGGATTCCAGGGCCAGAGACAGTGGACTGACTTCTATCCCAACTGTGACTTCCCTGAGGCACTGTTAAACTCCACCTTCGACCACAATGGAGCCCGCGAGCCCTACATTCTGGCTACTGAAAATGACGTACTCAATGGACTGGGCATGCTGTTCATCAAACTTCTGACCAACCGTGCAACTATGTTCTCCGATGTTCGTACCTACTGGTCTCCCGAGGCTTGCAAGCGCGCTTCCGGTTATGATGTAGAAGGTATCGCAAAAGAAAACGGTGGCTTCATCCATCTGATCAACTCCGGTGCAACCGCTCTGGATGCCTGCGGCGAGTGCCGTGATGAGAATGGCAACGCCGTTATGAAGAAGTGGTGGGAGGTAACCGAGGAAGATATCAAGGTTATGACTGAAGCAACCACATGGCCCGCAGCTGACAACGGATATTTCAGAGGCGGCGGATTCTCCTCCAGCTTCACTACCCGCGCCGAGATGCCCGCTACCATGATCCGTCTGAACCTGGTTAAGGGACTTGGCCCTGTTCTCCAGATTGCAGAAGGATGGACCGTACAGCTTCCCGATGATGTTACCAAAACTCTGATGATGCGTACTGATCCCACCTGGCCTTGCACCTGGTTCACACCCCGCTGCGACGGCAAGGAAGGCTCTCCTTTCAAGACCGCATATGAAGTTATGAACAATTGGGGCGCTAACCATGGTGCAATCGGTTACGGTCACATCGGTGCTGACCTGATTACTCTGTGCTCCATGCTCCGTATCCCCGTATGCATGCACAACGTTCCCGACGAGGACATCTTCCGTCCCGCAGCATGGAATGCTTTCGGCATGGATAAGGAAGGACAGGACTACAGAGCATGCGCTACCTACGGCCCTCTGTACAAAGCTTATTAATTATTAATATGTAACTGTTTCTGCGTCTCCATTTCGTGCATCACGCGTCATGGGGGCGCAGATTTTACCTGACGGCATATGCCCCTCAGGGCATCCCACCATCAGTTTCTTATAAGAAAGGAAATTCATCTCATGTTAAAAAATATACCTGCAATTCTTTCCCCCGAACTTTTGAAAGTGCTGGCTGAAATGGGCCACTCTGACCGCATCTGTATCGGTGACGGCAACTTCCCCGGCGCATCCATGGCAAAGGCCAAAAACGCCATCTTTCTCCGTGCAGACGGACACGGCATTCCCGAGATCCTGGATGCAATCCTCACAGTAATGCCTCTGGACGCCTACGTTGAGACCCCCGCCATGCTCATGGAGAAAATGGACTGCGACAAGGATCTTGTGATCCCCGTATGGGATACCTACAAAGAGATCATTGCCAAGCACGACGAGCGAGGAGCAGACGCAGTAGGCAACTATGAGCGCTTCCGTTTCTACGAGGAAGCCAAGGACTGCTATTGCATCCTGCAGACCGGCGAGACCGAAATCTATGCAAACATCATCCTGCAGAAGGGTGTTATCAAGGCATGAGTACGCTGATTCGCGTATTGGAGACAGCACTGCCTGTTCTGGCAGCCCTGGGAGTCGGCATGTTCTGCCGTCAAAAGAATTTTCTTACCCGTGAGGGCGTGGACGCATTAAAGAAAGTGGTCATCAACCTGACACTTCCCTTCGTGCTTTTGAATGCCTTTGCCGGTGCTGATTATTCCGGAAATACACTGATCCTACCGGTTCTTGTGTTCGCCCTGTGCTGCCTGGGTCTGATTGTGGGAAAACTCCTTGCGAAAGTCCTGAAGCTCCCCGGCCGCCTGCCAGCCTACATAGCCGCAGGTTTCGAAGCCGGAATGCTTGGCTACGCGCTTTTCGCTCTGCTCTTTCCCAAGGACAGTGCCTCTAACTTTGCTATTCTGGATCTGGGGCAGACACTCTTTGTCTTTACCGTATATAAGGGACTTCTTTCCGGGCGGAACGGTCTTAAAAATGTGGTGAAAGACGCCGCAACTTCCCCCATCCTCTGGGCGGTTGCCGCAGGTCTTCTCCTTGGCATCACCGGTCTTTACCGTCAGATGGCACTCTGGGGCGTAAGCGGCATTCTTGACAGCCTCACCAGCTTCCTGTCCGCACCCACCGGAATGATCATCCTTCTTTCCGTCGGATTTGACCTTGTGCTCAAAGAAATATCCTGGAAGCAGACTTTCCGGTACATCATCCTGCGTCTGGTTTCCATGGGCGTACTGCTGACGATCCTGATCGCAATCAACAAATATCTTCTGGGTGATATCATGCACACCGGAGCTGCGGTTCTGCTTTTTTTGCTGCCGCCCCCTTATGTGCTTCCGATCTTTGCAGACGAACCGGATCAGCGGGTAGCCCTCTCATCGGCACTCTCCGCTCTGACGATTGTAAGTCTGCTGCTGTTTGCAGTTATGACAATCCTGGTTTAAGGACCTTTGACTGTAACTTAATATCGGCCTTGCTGCTCTGACAAAACCACAGGTTCTGCCCTTAAAGCGAGCCGGCGTGCAAAAGACAACTCAAAGGGTTATCACCCCTACAAAGTTGTCTTTTTTGTGTGATAAGAAATTCCTTTTTATCACACCGCACTTGTTATATATCAAAATTTGCACTATAATGGGACATATCAGAAATAATGTATCACCGATACAAAAGAAGGGTATGTGCATAATATGAACATAGCAAATACGATCTCACTGTTGGGAGGCCTTGCATTCTTCCTCTTTGGTATGTCACTTTTGGGACAGGGCCTTAAACACGTTGCGGGAAGCAAACTGGAAGTTATCCTTGGCAAATTAACCTCCACCACGTTTAAGGGCGTCTTGCTCGGCACGCTGGTAACCGCAGTTATCCAGTCTTCCTCGGCAACTACAGTCATGGTCGTTGGATTTGTTAACTCCGGCATTATGAAGCTTGCAAATGCCATAGGCATCATCATGGGCGCAAATATCGGCACCACCGCAACAGGTTGGATCCTGGTCCTCGCCGGTGTGGACGGCGGCACCGGTTTTTCCTCGGCAACCGTCTTTGCATTCGTTGCATTCATTGGCATTATTCTCTACTTCTTCTGCAAAAAGCAGCAATTAAAGGACATCGGCATGATCATGCTTGCATTCTCTGTGTTGATGAGCGGTATGCAATCCATGAGCAGTGCTATGGCGCCTTTGAAGCAGAGTCAGGCATTTCTGAACTTCATCTCTGCCGTATCCAATCCTTTCATCGCTATTGTGGTAGGCGTTGCGGTAACCGCAGTCATTCAAAGCTGTTCCGCATCTATTGGCATTTTACAAGCATTGTCTATCACAGGCGTTATCGGCTATGATGTGGCAATTCCCATGGTTATCGGCATGTGTATCGGCGCCTGTGCTCCTGTTCTGTTATCTGCCATCGGCGCCAATATCAACGGCAAGCGCACCGCATTTGTTTATCTGTTCTTCAATCTGTCCGGTGCATTGCTGCTGATGGTTCCCTTCTATGTTGTGAATGCCTTCGTACATTTTGATTTTATGGACTTGCCCGCAGCCAGCCTTGGCATTGCAATTGTCAATACCATTTTTAAAGTTGCGGCTACTATGATGCTAATGCCCTTCTCCGGCCTGCTGCTGAAGCTTGTCTCTCTTGTCGTGAAAGACAAATCCGCTCCCGAAGATGAGGAATTTGAAGAGAATCTTCTGGACGACCGTTTCTTGAACTATCCTCCTCTCGCGCTGGAACAGAGTGGCAACACAATGAACCAAATGTCCAAGGCCGCATTTAAAAATATACGTAAATCAATGGATCTGCTGGACGAGTTTAGTCAGGAAAAATACAATAAAATCATGTCCCGCGAAGAAAAGATTGACCGTTTTGAAGATTACCTTGGCTCTTACCTTGTCCGTCTTCATACCAAACAGTTGAGCGAAGGCCAAAACCTGATCTCTGCCAGATATCTGAGCTATATACCGAATGTAGAGCGAATTTCCGACCACTCTGTCAAAGTTGCCGAACTGGCACAGGAGCTCCGCGAAAAGAAAATCGCATTTTCTCCTCAGGCCGCCCGCGATTTGACGGTCTGCATCGATGCAGTGAAGGAAATCTGTACATTGACCCAGGAATCCATGGAAAATATGGATTACATACTGGCCGGAAAAGTCAAACCGCTGGAAGAGATCATCGATATGTTGACAAAGGATCTGAAAACCGGCCATATTCAGCGTATTCAAAAAGGTCAGTGTACTTTGGAATCCGGCTTTATTTTCAATGATCTGCTGAACAATTTCGAACGGGTATCTGCACACTGCGCCAATATCGCAATCACAGTCCTGGAATCCCAGGATGCTCATCTGAGGGAACATGATTATGTCGCTTCCCTGGACAGAAACGATCAAAATACCTACGAATTGCAGTTGCAATTCTACAAGAACAAATACCTGGACAGCAAAAGAAAAAGCTGAAATCATTAATGGCTGCCACAAATTATGAACAATATCAGGAAGACTGTATAAACCAAAGTATTTTTCCACATCCTTTCCTTAATTAAGCAAATAAAAAAAGACAACTCAGAGGGTTTTTGTACCTGCAAAGTTGTCTTTTTTGTTCGTTGTTTTGCTTATTGGGGAATCGTCGAGGATGGCCGTTTTGCCCTTTACTGAGCTAAGAAGGCTCCCCCTTTGACAATTAATTATCTCGCCATTTTCCTTTTAGTTTCATCAGGGCAAAAATTTTTATCCTTTTCCTTTCTGCATTTCCTCTGCATTTTTAGCGAGGATGATGCCACTTTGGGCAAGGATAGGTCTAATCTTGCAAAAGGTTTGTGGTCAAGGTCTCTCCTGCGACAAAAAAGAAGACCTTGGTCATCGTTTCCGATGACACAAGGTCTTCAAAATTACTATATTGTTTGATTCATCCAATTGCGAAAGGATAAAAGAAATTGCCCCGAAGAGGATAAATCAAAATTGCTGAAACATTTGGTATTATTCCCACTCAATGGTGCCGATGGGCTTGGGCGTCAGGTCATACAGCACGCGGTTGATGCCTTCCACCTCATGGGTGATGCGGTCGGTGATCTTGAAGTCGGATCGTAGCCATGTCGTTCTGTGAGCCA
>JAZNMF010000057.1:0-16246 GCA_045579545.1 Acetatifactor sp.
CACCCGCTGCGATTTTTCACGGAGCGAGAGCGTGCCGATATATGAACATATTCCCGGGCGGCGCACCGAAACGGCAAATGGCTCGAACACATGATAAGGAATGCGCTGAAACGATATCAGGGCGTTTCTTAATTTTTTACAAATTCTGCTTGTTTTTTGTGGCAATATGGTTGTATGTCGTGTTATGATAGGAAAAAGAGAAATGTAATAGGGAGTATATGTAAATGGCTTACAGAGAGGGTTTTGATGCAGATAAGCGGGAACTTAGGAGGAAGAGGCGTCACAGGAATCAGGTATTGGCCTATCTTGTGTTGTTTTTTGTGATTGCGGCTGTGGCAGCAGGAGTTGTTGTGAGTGTTAAAAATCATGCACAGCAGCAGAAGGAAGACAAGGCAGAGAGCAATCAGGATAAGCTCAATCATATATTGGAATCAGAGGAGCCTCTTGAGATTGAAACAGAGGAGACTACGGAGACAATCCCGGAGCCTTCTCCGGAGGAACTTTTGGCTGCAAGGATTGATGATACCATTGCAGCCATGACACTGGAGGATAAGGTTGCAGGACTTTTTATCGTCACTCCTGAGGCGATTACGGGAGTATCTGCTGCAGTCCGGGCCGGGGAAGGTACCCAAAAGGCACTGGAACAGTATGCTGTGGGAGGTATTGTCTATTTTGCCAAAAACATTCAGTCGGCAGACCAGCTGAAAACCATGATCACTAATACCAAGTCCTTCGCCAGATATCCGTTGTTCATTGCAGTGGATGAAGAGGGCGGAAGTGTGAGCCGGATTGCAGGAAGCGGTCTTGCGCAGCAGGTGGACTCCGCACAGAAGATCGGTCAGACACTGGATCCCAACAATGCTTATTTTGCAGGAAGCACGATCGGCAGCTATCTGACGAATTACGGCTTTAACCTGAATTTTGCGCCAGTAGCCGATCTGGCTAACATAGCCGGCAGTACCATGGCCGGCAGATCCTACGGTTCCAACGCAGTTTCGGCAACGCCGTTTGTCATTTCCATGATGCAGGGGTTGGAGGAGCAGAGTGTAACTGCCTGTCTGAAGCATTTTCCGGGCATTGGAAGCACTGCTCAGGATACTCACGACGGCATTGCGGTGAGCAGCAGAAGTGCTGAGGAATTTCGTGGCAATGAGTTCACAGTATTTAAAGAAGGGATCGATGCCGGTGCCGATATGATCATGGTAGGACATATGGCGGCGCCTTCGCTTGTAGGGGACAACACACCAAGTTCTATGTCTTCCATTATGATTACGGATATTCTGCGCAGGGAACTTGGCTTTGAAGGTGTTGTTATCACTGACGCTATGAATATGTCTGCAATATCGAATTATTACGAATCGGATCAGGCGGCGGTCACTGCCCTGAAGGCCGGCTGTGACATGATACTGATGCCGGAGGATTTTGTGAAGGCATACAGCGGCGTGCTGCAGGCCGTGAGAGATGGCGTGATTTCAGAAGAGAGAGTGAATGATTCGCTGAAGAGAATATACCGCATTAAACTGGCGGATGAAATAAACTGACAAAAGAGGGCAGCTGCCCTCTTTGTTTTTTGCGGGAAATGTATCATGGTGAAAGTTTAGCTTGAAAAAACGGAGCTTCAATAGTATAATATGATAATTGTAATATATCTAAGTAGTACAATTTGTAAAAAGGAGGAAGAAATCATGAAAAAAGGATTGAAGTATGTTCTTTTGGCTGTCTGCATGATGGCATTGATGTCAACGACTGCTTTTGCTGCCAATGGAACAATCGGTGGATCCGGTACAGAAGATGCACCATATCTTATTGAAGATATTGAGGATCTGAAAGCATTCCGTGACAGTGTGAATGCAGGTAACAACTATGACGGCCAGTATGTGAAGCTGACCGCTGATATTAATCTGTCCGGCGAGGACTGGACTCCTATTGGAAACGGCACCAATAAGTTTCTGGGAGTGTTTGATGGAGGCGACCACACTGTAAGCAACCTGAAGGTTGCTGTTACGACCAATCATGCCGGTTTGTTTGGCTATGCTTCTGTTGTTAAAAATGTGAAGCTTGTAAACGCTACCGTGTCCGGTGTAATTTGTGTCGGTTCGTTGGTCGGTGAGTTGGAAAATTCCGTTGGTACTGTGGATAACTGCCATGTATCCGGTACTGTTCAGATCACAGGAGAAAACTCTGTGGGTGGTCTGGTCGGCAAGGGATACGCCAAGGTCTATAACAGTTCTGTGGACGGCGGTGATGCCGCTACAAGTTTTGTCAAGGGCGTAGCCGGTTCCGTGGAAGAAGGTGACAACGTAGGCGGAATCATAGGACATTTGGGAGAAGGCTCCGGTCTTGGTGTGTCCGGTTCTTCCGCTAAGAATATCACTGTTAGCGGTACCAGAAAGATAGGCGGTATTGTGGGAACTACCCAGCGTTGTAATTTTGTGGACAACTGTACTGTTGACAGTGTGATTGTGGAATGCACCGCCACTCCTGAGTATGCGGATGAAAATGCAAGCACCACAACTATCGGCGGTCTGATCGGTAACTATTTTGGAGGAGGTACCGGTGGTACCCTGAACGGGAATACCGTCAAGAATGTGACCTTCAACGCAGGAAATGCCAAGAGTGTTGGTGCCGTAGTTGGTGGTAACCGCACCACTCCCGACGTACCGTTTGACGGTGTCAGCTCTACCGGTAATACCATTACAAATGTAGTCGGCACAACGAACTCCTACATGACCGGTGTTGCCAAGATTGGCGATACTTCTTATTCTTCTTTGCAGGAAGCTATCGGCAAGGCAAAAGCTAATGACACTGTAACTCTGCTTGCTGCTGTGACCACTACTGAGACTGTTACTATAACGGAATCCATCACCCTTGACCTGAACGGCAATACCATTGAGAATACAGCCAATGTCTGGGTGATCAAGGTTGACGGCAACAGTACTCTGACCATCGATGACAGCAGCGCTGATGCCAAGGGTACGATCAAGGGAGCTAAAGGCGTCAGTGTTGTTTCAGGTTCTAATCTTATTATGGAAAATGGTAATGTGGTTGCAACCGGCGCAACCGGAGCAGGTGTACAGATTTACGGTTCTTCTGCTACCATGAAAGGCGGTACAATCACCTCTGCATACGGTTCCATTCTGATTTACAGCTTAAATGAAACCCGTGGAACCTTTACCATGGAAAACGGTAAGCTGGAAGCTCCGATTGGAATTTATGCGCAAGGCAGTGAAGCATGGGATAACTGCGACGTGACGATTTCCGGCGGTGAGATTGTTGGCGGTCACTCGGCAATCTACTGGCCGGCAGCAGGTAAAGTTACTATCACCGGCGGTACTCTTTCCGGCGGTACAGCAGTTTATCTGAAGTCCGGCTCTATTGAAATTACCGGCGGTACTCTCATCGGTAACGGTCAAAAAGCTGACTATGCATATGTAACCAGTGGATATAGAGTAACCGGTGACGCTCTGGTAATTGAAAATGTTGGCGGAGCATCCGGTTATGAAGCTGTGACATCTGTTTCTATCACCGGCGGTACCTTCAGTTCTGCCAATGCGGCAGCTGTTGCAAGTTATGCCGCTACTGATGCGAATAGTGCGGCAGTTGCTGTGACCGAATTTATCACAGGCGGTACTTACTCCGATACCAGTGCTGAGGCTTATCTTGCCCCGGATTATGTGCTCGATTCCTATGTGGACGGCAATGGAAAAACAGTGTACGGCGTTGAACCCAGTGTTAACGTAAGCTTTGATCCCGGTGCAGGCACAGGCACTATGGCTCCTGTAGTCGTTCCTGCAGGCGATTATGTACTTCCTGCAAGCGGATTTACTGCACCCGAAGGAAAACAGTTCATGGCATGGAATGTAAATGGTGTTGTAAAACTGGCAGGAGCTACGGTTTCTATCACAGCTGACACCACACTGGTTGCACTCTGGGAAGACATCGGACACACTTGTGTTCCTACCGGCTGGAAGAATGATAAGGATCATCACTGGAAAGATTGTTGGGAGATCGGCTGCTTCGAAACCAGCGAATATGGTGCTCATACCGATGCAAACAACGACGGCAGATGCGATACCTGTAACTATGATTTGGGTGCAGTCAGCAGCCCTAAAACCGGAGAGAACAGTAGTGTTAATTTCTGGTTGATCACAATGATTGTTGCAAGTGCAGTATGTGGCCTGATCCTTGTTGACAGACGCCGCAGAGCATAAGTAAAGCAATTTGAGATCTTAATCCAAAATCTAATAAGAAATAAATGCGGGCGATACCACACAGAGGGTATCGCCTGTTTTTTGCATGATAGGAAAGGCCTTGTCACGCTAAAGTGTGAAAGGCTTTCCTATCATGCAAAAACGCTCCGCGAGGATGCGCACTCGCGCGTACAAGGTAAATGACGCTTTCGCGACCGCGCTCGGCGCGAGAGCCCGCAAGCGGACTCTTTTTCCATGATAATGATAGGAAAGTCAGCAAATGGCTTTGGGGGCATCTTGTTTTTGTATAAAATAGACGAAAAAGAAGCCATAGGGACTATTTGGCTTGAAAAATCGTCTCTTCAATAGTATAATATGATAAATGTAATATATCCAAGTAGTACCCATTTGTAAAAAGGAGGAAAAAATCATGAAAAAAGGATTGAAGTATGTTCTTTTGGCTGTCTGCATGATGACATTGATGTCAACGACTGTTTTTGCTGCCAATGGAACACTCGGTGGATCCGGTACAGAAGCTGCACCATATCTTATTGAAGATCTGGCTGATTTAGAAGCTTTTCGCGATGCTGTGAACAACGGTGAAAGCTATGAAGGCAAGACACTAGCTTTGGCGAATACGATTACTCTGACAGGTGAATGGACACCTATCGGAAACGGCAACCGTTCAGGTAGTACTTATACAGGCAATGCATTCAAGGGCACCTTTGATGGACGTGGCAACACAATTTTCGGTCTGTCCATTAATGCCGGTGAAGCAAGTGCGGCGATTGGCCTGTTTGGTGTGGTTGACGGCGGTACTGTCAAGAATCTGACACTGTCTGATGTATCCATCAATGCAGCAGACAACAAGAATGCCGGAGCGGCCATCGGTCTGATGGTGAATAATGCGACTGCAGACAGTATTATTGTCAGCGGTTCTGTTACTGCAGCAGACGGCACAGGCGGTGTGGTAGGCCGTATGACGATCAGCGGTACGATCAGCAATTGTACAAACAGCGCAACCGTAACCGGAACAGGTTCGGGAGCCGGCACAGGTGGTATTGTGGGCAAGGCTTATTATACCGGTGAAAACAAGGTTATGACGATCTCCGGCTGTACCAACAGCGGCATCGTGACCAGCGGTTATGCTGCCGGCGGTATTGTAGGTCTTTCTGCTGCAGATGTGACCGATTGTACCAACACTGCAGCTATCACTGCAGCTACTGAAGCAGGTGGTATTGTAGGTGAGCAGGTAAACCGTGGTACCGTATCCGGTAATAATAACAGCGGAGCTGTTTCTAACAATACAACCGGTGGTACTGCATACGGCGGTATCATTGGCTGGATCAGATATCAGACCTCTACCAGTGACTATCCTACAGCTGCAAACGAAGTGATCACTGTTTCCGACAACGCTAATAGTGGTACTGTTTCAGCTTCCGGTTCAAGTCTTGGTTCCGGCGGCATTGTTGGTACTATCTATAATCAGGCAAATGTAACAGGTAATACTAACACAGCAGCATCCGTTACAGGCGGCGTTTTTGCGGCAGGAATCGTTGGCGGTGCACAGCCTGCCAATAACAATGTTGTAATTCCAGGTGCAACGATTTCCGCAACGAATAATGTGACGACCACAGCTTTGAGTGCGATCAGTGCAATCAATGTTTCTTCCGATATGTACAACAATGCTCCCAACAGCTTTGTGAATTCAGGTAATGGTGAGTCTTGGGTAGCAGAGACAGGTGAGACAAAGTACACAACTTTGCAGGCAGCTATTGATGCGGCAACGCCCGACAGTGTTGTGAAACTGTTGAATAGCATTACCCTGACTGAGGGTGTGACCGTGGCGGCAGATGATAAGATCACGCTTGATCTGAATGGAAAAACTGTCAGCATGGATTATACTACAGCTGTTTCTGCAAACCACGAAATGATTCTGAACAAGGGCGATTTGACCATTCAGGACTCATCCGAAGGCGGCGGTAAGCTCAGCTACACCTATAGCGGTGCAACAACCGGCAATGCAACTAATACTATCACCAGTGAGCCCGGCTCTAAGTTGACCGTGAAGAGCGGTACTATTGAGAATCTGACCTTTGACAGCGCTCTCATCGCTTATGCCATCGATGGTCGAACCAATGGTGGCGCGGGAGATGTAACCGTTTCTATTGAAGGCGGTACCATCACCAGTGAACGTCAGGCTGTTCGTATTTTTGCAAATTCCACCACCAATGTCGGTACACTGAATATATCCGGCGGCGACATTACCGGCCGTGTGATCGTTCAGAATGCTAACCAAAGTGCGAACAAAGCTGTACTTACCATAACTGGCGGTACATTTAATGTAAACGCATACAAAACAGATGTCTTGTATGTTGGTGGTAGTAATAGTGCTTATATTGCTATGACTGCTGCTGTCTCTGGCGGTACTTTTAAAGGTTCAATTACCGACACCCATGTGACCGAATTTATCACAGGCGGTACTTACTCCGATACCAGTGCTGAGGCTTATCTTGCACCGGATTACGTGCTCGATTCCTATGTGGACAGCACCGGAAAGACTGTGTATGGTGTTGAACCCAGTGTCAACGTAAGCTTTGACGCCGGCGAAGGCACAGGTACTATGGCGACAGTGACAGTTCCTGCAGGTGATTATGTACTTCCTGCAAGCGGATTTACCGCCCCCGAGGGAAAACAGTTCATGGCATGGAATGTGAATGGTGTTGTAAAACTGGCAGGAGCTACGGTTTCTATCACAGCTGACACCACACTGGTAGCACTCTGGGAAGATATCGGACACACTTGTGTTCCTACCGGATGGAAGAATGACAAGGATTCCCACTGGAAATGGTGTGACGTAGTCGGATGCTTTGAGATCATCCCCGGAAGCCAGGGAGCGCATGCTGATGCCAATGCTGATGGTTATTGCGATACCTGTGGCTACAATGTAGGAAAATCCGTAAGCCCTGCTACAGGAGAAAGCAGTACTGCTATTGTTTGGCTTATCGTAGCGCTTGGTGCTGCAGTATGTGCCGGTCTGCTGGTTACAAATAAGCGCAGCAGAGTATAAGAGGAACAAAGAATTAAAGATAATAAAAATAAGGCCCTGCAAGAGCGATAAACTCTTGCAGGGATTTTTGATGAAATGAGAAATTACATTGTTTTTTACGGCATGACATCTGCCATAAAGTAAGGTTTGTATCCATTTTCTTTGGCCCACTTACAGGCTTCCAGAATGATATTTTTATATTCCGGTATGTAAAGAGCGAAATCTTCATAGAAGTACTGCTCATGGATCATCATTTCCAGACATCCGCCGATGTGGTAATCGGCTTTAATCGCTTCCAGAACGGCAATTGCATCTTTGGCATTGCGGTAGAAGTTCAACACGGTGTCAATCTTGCCGCAGAGGATATCTTCACGGGTATCCATCCAGAAATCCCTGCCGTGGAGATGCTCCACTAGTTCCGTCGGATAATAATAGCTGACAGAGGTTTCGCCGTTTTCCTGCAAATTGAAATAGCCAAAGACACCTTTCATGCCTAAGTTGCGCATGCCACGCATACCGTCAGGTGTGCATTCGCCCCAGTGGATCGTGGTGCTGTCAATGCAGAGCGTCTCTTCGCCTGCAAAGCGAATCACTTCCCTGTAAATCTGTTTGGCATCCTCTGTGATCTGTGTCATATTTGTATGTTCGTAGGGCTTGTTGGGGAACTCGTTCTTTGCATGGAAGGACAGGCGCAACCAGGAGGCGTTGGCCTTCCATTCTTCCTTGAATTTGTCTGTCATCATGCTCAGGTTAAAGTATTCCCTCGATTTGGAGAAGTATTTATTGTCGGAGTATTCATAGAGGACATTGAGCTGCACACTGATATCGTATTTGTCGTGTGCTTCCTTGTAAACTGCAAGGTATTCATTATCGAAAATGGAGGTATAGATATCTTTGTTGTCGGTGATGTCCTGCAGAAACCGGATATTGTCATCAACGGAGAGACGGGCAATACCGGTGCAGTTTTTCAAACGGTACACCACGATACTCGCGGAAGCCTCCGGATCCGAGGCATCCTTTGCAACTAGTGTGGTTCTTTCCCACCCTAGCGGTACTTCTGCTTCAAAATATTCCCCGTTATACACTGCCGGGGTGTCATTTACCTCAAGCTTGCGTCCGGCGTTTGCCTGAAGCTTCACTTTGATCCACAGGTAACCATCTTGACGTTCTTCGCCATCATACATGTTCAGACAATCACCGTCAATAGGCGACAGAAAACAAATCTCTCCGCCTCTGTTAAAATAATCTCTCATTATACCAATCCTCCTTGCGTATTTTGCACGGTGTCCTCCGGTTACTAAACAGTATTATATCATATCTCTTTTATATGTAAATCCCTTTTGTGCCAAGTGCGTCCAGCGTAATCGCCCGGCTTTGCCCTGACGGTCGCTACGCTGTAGACTGCGAACCTTCGAGCTCGGGATTGAAATTGAAACTCAACAACGCGAGACGGGGCGCTGGAGGTCCGGGGGACCTCCGTTTAGCGCCGACCGTAGTGAAACGAAGACATCGAACCCGCGACCCCCTCCTTGGCAAGGAGGTGCTCCACCGCTGAGCCACTCGCGCATAAGCGGGTGATGGGAATCGAACCAGCGACACGAGGATTTTCAGTCCTCTGCTCTACCAACTGAGCTATCTGGGCATTGGTTGCATGTGATATGGATATGTATCATTTTTGCAACTTATGTCATTATAGTATAAGAATTTTACATTGCCAAGAAAAAAGTATAAAGAAAAATAATAAGGTAAAGGTGTCAGGTTGACACTTGAACCGGAGAAGAATTATAATGAAAAAAATACAAAACGGTGTCATGCACCGCTTATGGCAGAAAAGAGGAGTCTTATGAACAAACAGACATTTACTGTGACCTATCCCTGGGCAGAAACTCCAGGACAAAATGAATATAAACCGGAAACATATTTTGAACTCAGTGTGACGGAGGAAGGTTTTGCCATGCACATTACGGTGCATAAGACTGATCCCAGAAGAGAGCACAGAGAGCATTTGAGTTTCGTATTTGAGGACAGCTGCGTTGAGTGGTTTGTGAATTTCATGCCCGGGAAATGTGACAGATACTTTAACTTTGAAGTGAATGCCAACGGTGCCATGAATGCGGCTTTCCGCAAGGACCGGTACGATAAACAGCTTCTGAGTCCGGATGAGATAGAAACCTTTGGCATTCAGACCCGCATTTGGGATACATATTGGGAAGTAGATTATGTGATACCCTTTGCCCTGATCGAAAAGTATATTCCGGATTATCAATATTGTGAAGGGATGACTGCGCGTGTGAACTTTTATAAGTGCGGAGATAAGACAAAATATCCCCATTACGGAGTCTTCAGCACCATTCCTTTGGAAAAGCCGGACTTCCACAGGCCGGAATACTTTAAGGAAATCGTGATGTAATAAAAACTTTTTACACTTTTTGTGGACGAATGATACTTGAAAAAATAGTTTTGTAGGGTAAAATGAAAATGTAGAAGTGTGTTTGTTTGCGGGAGGAGTGCTATGAAAAAGATAACCAACCTGACCAATTCTGATCAGCTGTGGAGCATTTTCGGTGATTTTGATGTACAGTCGATGCCGGTGTCGTCAGAACAGGAAAACATGCAGGAGACGGGAACAAGAAAGCAAAAGGTTACCGCGCAGGGACAGGAATATCAGCTGCAAATGGAGCGTTCCAAGAATAAGGACGGAGTATCTGCGCAGAAAAGTTCCTTTGTCAATACTTCTGACAGGACCCTGTGCATAGGTCAGCTTTTGTCAAAGTTTGTTTTTGATGGCGGAGAATATGAGGTATATACCCAGTCCAACGGCTGGCAGAAAGAAAGCTTCGGCGCATGGCAGCCTCTTGTGAGCACTGTGATGGTCGAGTCCCCTAAAATGCGTTTCTGTGACGGTGCGGCGCCTTTTCTTGCTGTGTGGAACTGTCAGACGGGACGCGGCATGGCTTTTCACCTTTTGGCCAAGGGATCCTGGCAGATGAGCGCTTCCAGATATTATGTGTTTGGTGAGTTTTGCGAAATTGTTGTGGAGGTGGGACTGAACAGCCGTAATCTGGCGCTGGAGGTGGCTCCCGGGGAGAATGTGGAGTTCCCTGAGATCATTTTCTATGAATTCCGGAATAAAACAGATATGGACTGTTATAAACTGCATCGCTACTGTAATAATCGTTATCCAAAGTGGCGTATGCCCGTGATCTACAATACATGGCTTTATAAATTCGATAAGATCAATTATGAAAATGTGATGAAACAGGTGGGCCCCGCGGCTGAAATCGGTGCAGAGTACTTTGTGATCGACGCCGGGTGGTTTGGCGGAGGCGGCGAAGTCGGCTGGGGCGATGTGAGGGGTGATTGGTTTGAAAGTCTTACCCACGGTTTCTGCGGCAGAATGAAGGAGGTATCGGACGCTGTACGGGCAGCGGGAATGAAGTTCGGGATCTGGCTGGAACCGGAAATTGCCAGCGGTTCATCAGAGGCGTACAGATCCAGCCCTGAACTGTTTATTAAAGAGAAAAATTCATACTTTTTAGATTTCGCCAGAAAGGAAGCGGTCGACTATATTTATGAAATCGTCTGTGGACTGATCGAAATGTATCAGGTGGAATTTATCAAGTTCGACTATAATGTTTCCATGTATGCCGATCCGCTGCGCCGTGATTTTGTGGAGTATTTTGCGGGATATAACGATTTCCTGCAACGCCTTTCCGCCCGGTATCCGGGAATACACCTTTCCTGTTGTGCTTCGGGCGGTCTGCAGAGCAATCTGAGCATCTGTGAGAATTACGGAAGTATCTGGATCAGTGACAATCAGAGCGTTTACCACACTATGCGGATCTACAAAGATTCCATCCTGCGCATGCCGCCGCAGATGATCGAAAAGTGGGCAGCAGTGACTTCCATTCCGGATTTTGAACCCGCATACGGTGACAATCCAAAAGAAAAGATCCTGTCAACGGATGATGCTACATGGAGCCGTGTGATCAGCGTGCAGGAAAGTATGCTCCGGGGCTTTTTCCAGGGATCTCCGGCAGGACTTACCTGTGATCTGACAAAGCTTTCCCCGGAGACGTTTGCCGGAATCAAGGAGACCGTCAGAGAATTTAAAGAAGACAGGGAGTTCTGGCAGAGGGCAGATTGCAGGATTCTGACAGATACGGAGAGCTTATTGGTAATGCAGTACAGTGATCCCGAATGCAGTCGTGTTAAAGTGCTGGTCTTTACGGGTAGGATCGGACAGCAGAATCTTACGGTGTATCCGGTTTTGTGTGAAAATAACAGATATCATCTGAAGGCTGATGACAGTCTTACAGTGACTTTGGAACAAAGTGTCAGCGGAAGAGAACTGGCAGAAGAGGGCATAGATATCCCGTTAAAAGGACATTATTTCTATACTTCCGTTGAGCTGTGGAAAGAGGAGGAAGTATGATCAAGGCGATACAGATTGCATATGATGAGCATTTTGAAATAAGATGTAAGATGGCAGCAACTGCAGGATTCCGGAATATTGCGGTTAATTTCGACGGGATGAAGGACAGGAGCAAAGGGGCTTGGGAGAAAGCTCCGGAGACGATCCGCAGGGTCCTGGAGGAGAACCGGCTAAGGAGTGTACAGTCTCATCTGCCTTATTATCATTTGTTTATTTCTTCTGAGATTCTGGATGAAGAGATGGAGGATGCGATCCGCAATTCCATCAGAGTCAGTGGCATGATCGGTACCCCCTGGTGTGTATATCATCCCCGCTCCTCTGTGAGCACGGGATACCGTTCCTCACAGGCGCTTTTGGACAATCAGAGGGTGATATCCGGATATCTGGAGCTGGCCGCATCCTGCGGCACCGGTATCGCATTGGAAAATCTGCCCACCTACTATGACCGTTTTGCTTCAGTTCCCTTTTATACCTGCAACTATGAGGATCTGAGCGAGCTGAATGACAGCCTGAAGGCGGACAATGTATCTGTCTGCTGGGATACGGGCCACGCTCATATGCTTCATTTGGATCAGGCCGACGCCATCCGATTTATGGGAGATCGGATTAAGTGTACCCATATCCACAGCAATTTCCGGCGCGAGGACCTACACCTGCCTGTGGACTACGGAACCGTCCAATGGGACCAGGTGATGAAGGCATTTGCCGATATAGGCTATGAAGGCCCCTTTACTCTGGAAACACACTGGCCTGAGGCGCAGGGGGATTTGACTTATGGTTTTGCCTGCTACAATCTTGCAGGACTGAATTATCTGGAAACTGTCGGAAATGACAAAAAAGCGGATCAGTGATCCGCTTTTCTCTTTTGCAATTCCAGTAAAAAAGGGATGGGTGCCGATGCCCAGGCGTGGCAGAGGCTGGTGTTTGTTTTCTGATCTTTTCCCCAGGCTTCCAGTGCGGTGGTTGCCCCGTCCTGAAGCATCTGATACCAGGAATGTTCGCTCTTGTTGACGATTAGTTCATAGGCTAATTCGTCTTCCCCCAGGTTCAGCAGGGCATACAGCAGAAAATAGGCGGTATATACGCCGCAGGAAAAGCCCTTTTCCCGGATGAAGGGAACGATGCGGTTGCCTTCCGGCTGTAAATTGTGAAAGCAGGCGTAGACGTTGGACTGCAAGGCGCTGTGAGTGCTGTCAGGGGTGTCCCGGAAGAGTCCGGTCTCTTTGCAATAAAAGGTCTCTTGAAAGACGGTGCGCAGCTTCTGACTTTCATTGCGGTGCGGTATGCCCAGCAGTTCTTTGAGTTCCTCCATACACTGCTTCATGCCGATATATTGGGCGTTTATGACATTGTGGAGACCGTCTCCGATGGGCTTGGTCATTTCGAAATCGTAATCGTCTCTCAGGTTCTGAGGCCAGTCTACCAGATTCCATTTATCTTTTACGCCTTCAATCAACCCGCTTTCTGTCCGGTAGCCATCAAAATGTGATTCAACCCCTTCTGCGACGGGGAGCATGGAGAGCAGGAAGTCTTTATCCCCTGTCATCTTGTAGTAAAGCAGGAGCTGATAGGGGAAGAGCAGTGAAAAGTCGGCAATTTCCTGCATCAGATTTCCGGGGGAAACAGCCATCATGCCTTTGCAGATAGCAGTGGAGTTGGCAAAATCCTGCAGTGCTTTCCTGAACAGCCCGGTATCCCCGGTCAGACAGTACAGGGCATGGGCGGTGACGGTCAGGTCTCCGAGATATTGCCCCTTTTCCCGGTGGGGACAGTCCACGATGGTATCCTGGCAACAGTTGATCACGGCGTTTTTACAGATGTCCCAGATGCTGTTTACCAGCGGATCTTCGGAAGGGCAGGGGGTAACGTCAGGACCGAAGGGATAGTGACGGAAGTCCACCCTGAAATCTGACAGCGCCACACTATTTGCGGAGGATAACTGTACATACCGGAAACATTTGTAATCATAGGTTTCCAGTTCATTTTCTCCTTCTGCCAGTATCAGCCGGTCTTCATATACGCAACTGCAGCGCATCTTGCTGCGAACCCGGTCCGGTGCCAAGAGCTCTTCCCCGTAAGAAATCAACACTTCATCTCCGGCACATCCGGACGCTTTCATGTAAAAGGTGCCCGTGAGATCCTGACCGAAATCCAGCAAGTATCCGTCGGGCAGTGTTTTCGCGGAAACAGGATATTTCTTTTCAAATTGCAGATCAGGGATCTCCTGGAGCACCAGCGTGTGATCGTCGTCCGCTTTCAGACAGGCGTCTTCCCAAGAAGAGTCATCATAGTTTTCAGACTTCCAGCCAATGAGCTTCAGCCGGTTGTCAATGATCTCGTTAAACTGCGTTCTGTACGGACTGAGATAATCGGAGGAAAATTCTCCTGCACGGGTGCATTTCCAGTTTTCTCCCAGAATCTGTCTGTCACTGCACCAAATTTCTGCGATCAGACCCTGACGCAGATCGCCGCTGTTGAAGGCGCGGCAGATTTTGCCGTGATAAAATACGTGCAGGGCAATGGTGTTTTCACCTTCAATAGAAACGGTTACATCTCCCGCGCCACCATTGGTTCGACCATCGATGGCATAAGCGATGAGAGCGCTGTCAAAGGTCAGATTCTCAATAGTACCGCTCTTCACAGTCAACTTAGAGCCGGGCTCACTGGTGATAGTATTAGTTGCATTGCCGGTTGTTGCACCGCTATAGGTGTAGCTGAGCTTACCACCGCCTTCGGATGAGTCCTGAATGGTCAAATCGCCCTTGTTCAGAATCATTTCGTGGTTTGCAGAAACAGCTGTAGTATAATCCATGCTGACAGTTTTTCCATTCAGATCACGCTTGATCTGAATGGTTGTACTGTTTCTTACTCTTCTGATATTGACGATGCAGATATGCTCGTGAATAAGGGTAATCTGACCATTACAGATAGCAGTGCAAATAAGGAAGGCAAGCTGGTATTCATCTATACCGGCGCAAATAATTACAGGTCCACAAGTACCATCGTAAACCTTTCCGGCGCGACTTTGACTATCGCAGGCGGTACTGTACAGAATGATACGGATATTACCAATGGTTCTTATGCTTATGGTATTGACTCACAGACCAACGGTAGTCTGGGCAATGTACTTTTGAATGTTACAGGCGGTACTGTTAAAGCCAATTATATGGCAATCCGCCAGTGCGTTAACGGTAAGGTTTGTACCAATACTCTGAATGTGACCGGCGGAAATATTATCGGTGGAAAGCGTGCTATCAATGTACAGGATCTTAATTATAATGGTTCTGCCGATGCGGCTAAAGTGAACGACATGGCGATCCTGAATATCAGTAGCGGCACAAACGGTTCACCTATAATCAGTTCACCGGACGGATATGCAGTCTGTGTCTATGGAATGACAAATAATCTGTCCATCACCGACGGTACATTTGAAGGATGGATCTTTGACTATGGTGTTTACAAAGATGTTGTTGGCGAAGGCTTCATTACCGGTGGTACCTTTACCGACAGTGACATAGCGATGTATATTGCTGAAGGATATATCCTTGACTCCTATGTGGATGGTAGAGGCAATACCGTATACGGTGTTGAACCCAGCGTTAATATAAGCTTTGACGCCGGCGAAGGAACAGGTACTATGACTGCAGTGACAGTTCCTGCAGGCGATTATGTACTTCCTGCAAGCGGCTTTACAGCCCCTGACGGAAAGCAGTTCATGGCCTGGAATGTTAACGGTGTTGTTAAGCTGGCCGGTGCTACGGTTTCTATCACAGCTGACACCACACTGGTTGCACTCTGGGAAGACATCGGACACACTTGTGTTCCTACCGGCTGGAAGAATGATAAGGATCATCACTGGAAAGATTGTTGGGAGATCGGATGCTTTGAGACCAGCGAATATGGTGCTCATACCGATGCAAACAACGACGGCAGATGCGATACCTGTAACTATGATTTGGGTGCAGTCAGCAGCCCTAAAACCGGAGAGAGCAGCAATGTTACTTTCTGGTTGATCACACTGGTTGCAGCATGTGCAGTATGTGGCCTGATCCTTGTTGACAGACGCCGCAGAGCATAAGCTAAACAATGCTTTGAAACCTTAAACCCAAATTGAATAAAAAGTAAATGCGGGCGATACCACACAGATGGTATCGCTCGTTTTTGTATGCGCCGCCCGTCGCTGCACTGTAGACATCGAACCTTCGAGTCTGAGATTGAACCTGAAACTCGAAAGCGCGAGACGGGGCGCTGGAGGTCCGGTGGACCTCCGTTTAGCGCCGACCGTAGTGAAACGAAGACATCGAACCTTCGAGCCCGGGATTGGGCTCGAAAAACAAAACGAGCGGTACCATCCGGTACCACTCGTTTGTTTTCCAAGCGCGAGACGGGGATCGAACCCGCGACCCTCTCCTTGGCAAGGAGATGCTCCACCACTGAGCCACTCGCGCAAATGATATTGTTTTTTGTTCGCTTTGTTTTATTTATCTCAGCGACCTTAGTTATAATACAATACCATCAATCATTTGTCAACATATAAAATAAGTTTTTTTATTAAAAAAATATAAACTTCTA
>JAZNMF010000058.1:0-45168 GCA_045579545.1 Acetatifactor sp.
CGCCTGTTATTGTAAACATAATTGCGGGGCATCATCCGGATCTCTTTCATCAAGAACTTAAAATACGTCTGAAACACACCGTCTTTTGCGGTAATCTTCAGAATAATATTATTTTTCTTCGGTCCGAGATTCACATCCGCATCCACAGAACCATCCGGAATCTTTACACATTCCACAGCCTCTCCGTTGCAATATAGCTCTGCCGGCGAAGATTTATATATGTTAAGTATCACCGTCTTATCAAAGGGTCCCTCCGCCTCAAAAGTGATATACGCATAGTCTCCGTCCTCAAATTCCGGGAACACCTGCGTAAAATCAACGCCTGGAAGATACACATCGGACAAATACGGATTCTTTGTGATAGGCCTGTACTTTACCTCATCCGGCTGTCTTGTCTTCATCATATTGCTGTAAATCTGTTTCAAAATTTCAGCATTGCTTCCACATACTTCTCTGACTGATTTTTCAAAATATTGCATAACTGCTCTCCCTTTTATTCCCTCTCAAAGATTCCGTTTGAGTGCACTGAGTCCTAAAAGAAATATCCGAATGTCTCGAAAATCGCCTTACCGCCCAAGTAATGATTTTTTAAAGCTCTTTCTAAACGGGTATTCTCACTGAGCTCTGTCATTTCAAAATTCATATCAGGCTTATGGAAAACAAAGTTAAATACACCTTGCCCAAGACTGGGATGAGTTACCGGTGTAAACCGCTTTCCAAATTTCACAATATTGGACTCCTGTCCCAAAAGCGTCTCAAGCTGTGGGTCTAAGAGCCAGCTCACACAGGAAAAACCTTTATACTGATAATCCGGAAAATACGTTCCGAAAAACTCACGTGCTTCCTGTATCGCATGGCTCACTGCTTCCGGATCCAGCCTTTCTCCGGCAGGAATATGTATACCGATCACATCATCGCCTTTTGCGAGAATTTTTCTCCACTGCGATTTTTCAAGCTTAACCGGTACAGACGCCGCTTGTCCTTTCTCATCATACGGATAACCGCACCAATACTCTTCCGTCTCTGTCACATGGGCTTCAAAGGATCCTTCTTCGTCTTCGTAACCGAAAGACCCTAAAGCCACACCGCTTTTATGTAGTTTGATATCCTCCGCCAAAGCAATGCGTTCTCCGCTTATATTTTCAAACACACAGACACATGCATCCAGCTTTCGAAAGATTTCAAATTCCAATCTGCCTATATTATGCAGATATCCCTCAATATTTCTCTGATTCCAGCCCAAAAGACTGTAGCCATAAGCACCGTTATTCCGTATCCTGTAATGCTCAATTCCCTTTTCCGGCTTTTTCATGATTTCCAGAACCAGATCCTCCGGAAGGTTTATGCCCGTTAATTTTTGGTAACAATAATCTGCCTGCGAGCAGATAGCCAGACCGGTCAGCATATCATACGCAATGTCATGTTCCCCATCCGGTGATACGGGCTGGGAAAACTCTCTAAGGTCGTTAAAAATATGCTCTCTGTCTTTCAGCGCCCTGCAAAGCAATGTCAGAAAAGCAGAAAGAGCAGGATTTTTTCCTATTTCGGCTGCTGCACTTTTATAAATCTCTATATGCTCTTCCAGCATACCATAGCGCGCTTTCAAACGGTCATAATACGCAGGATCCGTCAAAGAACAGCCCTTTATACGAAACTCTTCCATTGCTTCCTCGTATATCTCAGACCAGCGTTGCGGCCACTTGGCGCAATTCACTGCCTTCATTAATTCCTCAATTTTCTGCCACATCTCTTACCTCTATCCTGTATTGTCCACTGAACGTAGCATGTTTTCACATGATTCTGATTATCAAAGTATCGTTGCAATTTCAATACATTTCTCATCATTTTTCAAAAGCTTAAATATCTTTGCAAGCTCCCTTGCGCAATAAGTATCCAGCGCCTGTCCAATCGTCTGGGTTACACCATACGAGGGAAATGCATTGATCGAATTGGGATAATTTGCACTCCAGGCAGAAACAACATCAACACGGGCTTCCGCCAGGTAATCTGACATATGTGTAGAAGCTCCTGACTCCGCATCCAAACGATCCAGCGCGATCAAATCAGGATAATACCCCATAACAGCTGCCGTTTCTCTGAAATCTGCATGACCGCCGCCCCAGCTTCCTTTTTCTGCCCAGCCTTTGAGCACTTCCATATCCTCATCCGTCAACATAGGATACTCACTGCGGTTCTCACGCATATATTCATAAAAGGGAACCGGAGAACAAGTCACGTTTGTACCAAACGGAATGAATGTCGTCATTGTTGCATAGGATTTATTGCCGCTGGCCTGACGGCGGAGAAAATGCTGCAACAGAGGTCCATTTCCTCCATGGCCGTTCATGATCAAAATCTTGCGGAATCCATTTCGCGCTATCTCATCACACAGTTCTTCCAGAACTGTCAAAAGAGTTTCCGGTTTGAGCGATATAAAGCCCGCTTTTCCTTTGTCAGCAGGATTTTTGATGTTGTTTGCACCACATAAATCCCCCAGCCACATGCCGGTAGGAAATACCATAACCTCCTCTAATTCTGCGGCTTCTTCCGTGATTCTCATGGATTGCAGAGAGTCTGTACCCACCGGAAGTTGCTGTCCATGCTTTTCCATGCACCCTAAGGGCAATACGCACAGACCACCGGAACGTTCAATCGCATCTTTAAACTCTTCTTCTCGTAAAAATTCCCATTTCATAATACGTTTCTCCTCCTATTTATCAAACTCCCAATGAGATTCTGTTACGTCCAAGCTCTGTATCCAGTGTATAAGCCAGCTGTCTGAGTTTCCACTCAAGATGCCACTCGTCTGTCATATACTCCATACTCGGCTCCCATCCCAGCCTGGAATCCATTTGCACAAGCGGGATCGTCTTTTCCACATTCTTCTTCTCAGCCAATAAAAGGGCTTCCATATCATCCAGCACCTTGCCAAGCTTTTCTCTGTCTGTTTCATAGGCCAGAGCAGCTTTTAAGGAATACCATTCCTTGGCGTGGATACCTGTAATGATGGTGCACAGTATAAATTCACCCATATTGATCAGTCGTAACAGGTTTTCATTTTTCTCTTCCACAGACTTTAACAGGTCAATACCTTCCCCGATCAGTGCTTTCATTTTCCGAAGGGACCTGATCTCCACCGGAATTCTGACGGAAGTAGTGGTACATACGCCATCGTTGTAACCCCAATAAGAAGGCTTGATGATCTTGTTTCCAAAGGAGCTGTAGGGAGCATCCGGAAGATTGCATACCTTGCCATAGTCAATATTAAAAGGATAGGACGGGCCCACACGGAACGCGCCGTACTGATCCGCATTGGAAGGAACATAATGCGTGCTTGCCTCACTCCAAAGTTTGAGAGCCTCATTCACCGTCTCAGCATTTTCTGCCCCGAACTCTCCTTTCAGAATCTCAAACAACCTCTCTTCAATGTGGTCACAGCCCTCATAAAACGCCATTTTGGATAACTTGCTGATAAAGGATGGATAAAAGCCGTAGTGATGACTTTCCATGATTCCGCATAAGCCCCATTTCTCATGGGCCTCCTGCATTGCGCGATAACGCTTGATCCACTGATAAGGGAAGGGATCGTAGGGAATCACACCAAAATCCCAGGTAAGCCCACCGGTATTGGTCATGGAATAAAAACGGATGCCGCGTTTCGCTGCCGCTTCCGCCTCACTCTTAAAGTAATTTTCACCATAGCCCACTCTTGATATGGTATAATCCGCAACCCGCGCACAAATGCCATCCAATTCATAGCATTCTCCCATCTCAAAAGTCGCCATCACTGTAATGTCTGTGGGCAGTGCGTTGATCAAATTAATTCTTGCCTCCTTCGGTTGAAAACACCAATTATAAGTCCAGAAGATGATATCGGCCTCACTGTTATATTTCCGAATTATCTTTTTGATCAGATTCAGCCACTGAGGATAGTCCATGCAAGGGTACCAGCCGGGGCTGGTCTTTCCGGTAGGAATGCCATCCGCCACATTATCATAATAATGATGCCCGGACACATGCTCGTCTTTACTGGGAAATTCCACGGACTCGCCCACAAGGGATACTCCTTTTAATCCTGGACACATCCGGAACAATTTCCCATAGGTACTTTCATAATGTGCTTCCGCGTCCGGATCATCCGGATGCTTTTCACTCTTCAGATAACTGTAGGCGTAGACATCGATGCCGTATTTTGCCGCACGATAGATCAACTCATTAAAATCAAGATAACCGTAGGGCGTGATATTTACATCCTCCACAAATACCAGAATGGCATCTCTTCCTTCATGAGCGATGGCTGACAGATGCTCATTCGGATACTGGTCCAAACCATAGCCGGAATGAACCATCTGAGGTGAATACAGGGGCTTGCGGCTGACGGAACCCAAGGGAAGGTAGGGCGCTTTCCGAATGCTCATACGATCTTCCAGACTATAGACAGCCTGTGCGGCGCCACGCTCGTCAAAACCATAGATAAATACCGCATGCTCCTTGGTGTCAATCCGATATCCGCGATAAACCGCATTGTCGCCAAGATCCACACCTGCCTCAGATGCAAGGGCGATTACTAAAGCATTCTCCTGTCCCTCATACTTCCCGGCCTTCACCCTTGCCGAAAGCTTCATGGAGGTGAACAGATAATCCACCAGATCTCTTGCCGCTGTCAGAATAACATCTCCCGCATTCTCTGAAACAAAAATAGTAAATCCATCCTGTATTGCCATTTCATTTTCGGACAACACTGCCTTATCATCTCTCAGATTCTTTTTGTGCACTTCCAGCATTCGCTTTCTAAACTCATAATTCTGTTCTTTTTTCATTCCGGTCACCTTTCCCTAACTTCCTTTTCTGTGGCATTCATCACGCTTCTCTCTATACAATCCGCTTCTCAAGATCCTTCAAAGACAGTTCCACCATCTTTTCTCCCAACTCTCTGGTGGCTTCTGCGGAACTCTTGGTAAACCAGTGGTCAATATCACCCAATCTCTCCAGCTTCACAGCGTCCGGGTACAGAGCCATTAAAATGGAGCACTCATACTTTCCGGCATGGTCATAGCCGGTAGCATTCTGCGCTTCTCTGCTCATTGCGGGAATCACTTTGATCCAGCTGAAAGGATCATCCTCCTGCCCCAGATTGTCATAATAATCCTTATAGCTTTCACTGCCCCACCAGCCCTGGCCTTTTGTTTTTTCCAAATACGCCATGGTAGCCCGCTTTGCAGCTTTCATATAAGACAACGTCATAGGCATCAGGTTTTCCTGTTCAAACTGATGATGGATCACCACATAAATATTGCGAAGTCCGGAAGAAAGCATGCTCATAAATACATAATAAACATATTCCTCAAAAGCATTTTCCTCCACATGCACGGTGCCGCTGGATGCATCACCAACCGCATAGCTGGAAGGACTGTAGCTGATCGACGGCGCAATGATAATATCTTTTCTCTCAGCAAGCTTCTCAACCAGCCCCTGAGCAACCAGGGTATCGCATCCGTAAGCACACTGCGGGCCATGATATTCCACGGTACCGCCAACGATCACCACCGGTGTGTTATTTTTCTTTGCTTCTGCTATTTCTCTCGGAAAACACTTATCTAAATACATCTTTCTCATCCTTTCTTAACAAAACATGCTCCCACAGTCATTTACCATCACCGCAAGAGCATGTTGCTATCCATTCTTCCCTATACTTTTCTGAAATGGATAATACTCTTACTCTGCATATCCAAGTGTAGTATAATACGCCAAATTCATCTGTCTGTTATCCAGCCTTCCATACTGCACCACGATATTGCCGTTTGATTCCAGCTTCATAGCGTACTGTGTTTCATATGGTACCTGAAAACCGCACATGTCTATTTCATTGTTCATGCGGAAACATCTGACTCTTTGGGCTCCGACTGTCCATTCAATTTCATCGTAGCACTCTTTGTCTGTAAAATAAAGAGTCACTTTGATTTTTACATCATAATCATTATCATTTACGATGATTACCGACTCATGTCCCTTCAAAATCCCTTCGCCTTCTTTGGGAAGTTCACAGTCAGGAATGATCCACGTTTTTTTACCTAAACTTTTCTTACACATCCAGTTCTATGATTCCTTTCTTAAGATAATCGGTCATAGACTTGCAGCCGTCCTTCGTTACGGCGATACCCTTTTCCCATCTGCATCCAAAAGTGGGACCGGAAATAAAGGTATCCACCTGGAAAGTCATATTTTCTTCCAAAGGATAATGAGTGCTGGTCTCCATCCAAGGTGCTTCCACTTCGATCATGCCGGTTCCGTGACAAGGTCCGTATACATAGTTATCCTTCATTCCGTTGTCAACATACAGCTGATAGAATTCTCTGGCAATGTCATCTGCCATAACACCGGCCTTGATCTTTTCCACAGTCCAATCATGTGCCTGCAGGCAGAAGTCCACAATACAGCGACGCTCACCTTCCAATTTGCCCATTACTACCGGCAGACCGATGGCGGGGGAATAACCGTCAATCTTCGCAGAAAGATTTAACTGTACGATGTCACCCTTACCGATCTTCTTATAGGTAGAGCGACTGATTGCGTGACGGGTAGAAGCCTCACTGAATACATACATCGGAAGTCCTTCATACTCGGCACCGTTTTCATAGATCACACGCTGGGCAATACCAACCATTTCCAGCTCTGTCACACCCGGCTTTAAGTTTCTGATCACTTCGTCTGTTGCCAGTTCAATAATACGGAAGCCTTCCTGAATACAGGCAAGCTCGTTGACACTCTTGATCTTACGAAGTTCAACCATAATGTCGTTACATTTTACGATTTCTGCCTTCGGGAAGCTGTCCTTCAGTCCCTCGTAAATGGGCAAGGTACACTCTACGTAGCTGCCAAGACCAATCTTAATATGCTCACCGGTTACACCAATGGCCTTAAATACATCTGCGAAGGTATCAGCATGAAGCTCCGGATAAGAAGGGTCTGCCGACTCCCTGAATTCTCTTAACACAAACTGCTTGTCAATCTTACCGAAATCCTTTGCAAAAATTGCAGATTCGGGTCCTACCATCAGCGCAGCCTCACCTGTTGCGGAAATAGCCACACCGGCTCTTTCAAATAACGGCCAGAAACCGCTGAAGTATCTGGCATTTGCGTAGTCAGACTCCGTGCTGGCTACTACCATAACATCCAGTCCTTTTTCTTTGATAAGCTGCGCCGCCTTTGCGATACGCTCCTTGTACTCATAATCCGGAATGCAAATTCTGTTTCCCATTTTCTGTACCTCCCTAAAAATATCTGCGATCATATGCCTGATCTTATAATTAAACTATATTAATTACTCTTTTCTTTGTCTTTGCACAATCGCAAACTTTTTTTGCACAATATTAAATATGCGCATTTTTTGTTAAATTGTCTGCTGACACAATCAGAAATCTGTGGTATAATTCAATCAAAAAAAGGATAATATCTATGGAATTTAAGCTGCAGGAATTTGACACTCCTTTATTGATAACACGCATTGCAAATGTACACTATTTTGAATTTACAAGTGAATACCAGACCATTGATGACTCACACGATTTCTGTGAGCTTTTATATGTAGATAAAGGTTCCATCTGCGTTTATGCCGACAATTACTCCGGCATTTTGTCCAACAATCAATTTATTATTCACAAAGCCAACGAAATCCATTCCCTGAAATGCAACGAAAATATCTTCCCACATGTTATCATCATAGGTTTTGAATGCAATTCGGAGGAACTAAATATTTTTTCAAAGGCTCCTGTGACCTTGCCTGCGGCACACCGGAAAATGCTGGCAGATGTCATGAAGGAGGGCATGAACGTTTTTGCCCCACCGTACGACATCCCCAACACATTGGAAATGAAAAAGCGCAAAGAATATCCTTTTGCCTCTGAGCAGATGCTAAAACTGAATCTGGAAGCCTTTTTGATTTCTCTGATCAGGGAACGCGAACATCTGACCACTGACTCCGAAGCCGAAATACAGCAAAACAAACCGCTTTCCGAAATTTGCAAATACATTTCAGAACACTACACAGAAAAAATATTATTGGATAATATCTGCTTTTTATTCGGCACTAACAAAACCACCTTATGTCAGAATTTCAAAGAAGAATATGGCATCACTATCTTAAGCTATATTGACCAGCTAAAGATCAAGGATGCCAAAAAGCTCCTGCGCACGCAGAAGCTTTCCATCACACAGATTGCCGAAAAACTCGGCTTCAGTTCCATACATTACTTTTGCAGATATTTCAAAAAACACACCGGGATATCGCCCTCGGAATATGTGCAGAGCAGGGATAAATAGAGTGTGCCCGGCAGTTTGACTGTCAGGCACACTTTTTTTAACTACTTTTCTTCTTTCTTCTCTTCCTCATGCTTTTTATCAGCAGGTTTTATATCCTTTGCAAACTCATCGATCAATTTCTCTATGATCATCTTCTTCATATATACATCATAACTGAGCATACAGATGAACGCAAATCTCTGCAAAAAATCCTTGTCCTCTCCCTCTGCCTCCGGGAAGGTCTCTTCCGCACGCCGGAATTCGTCCACGACTTCCTCTTTCAGGCACTCGATCTGCCCCTTCTCCAAAGAGAACACTTCCTCATATATGTGTTCCAGACTGAACGCACCTTCTTTTTGGAAAAACTTTTCCGTGATGGGGCTTAACAGAGTCTGGATATCATTGATCGAGAGAATCCCCTTAAAATAATAGACAAAAAGAAGCACCAATACATGCTCTTTCGAATACTTCTTCTTCACCGGAGCGGGAAGAAGATTGTTCTTGGCATAATTATTGATCATAGTCTTGGTCATCACTTTGTCTTCTCCGGGCTTCCGTGTCAGATAGCGAAGCCTGCCATCCAAAAACGTAGTGACCTGGTCCATATACAGATCAATATTGGGTATTTCATTGGATTTGATATACTCAAGCTTGTCCAAACTACTCAAAATACTGTTTAAAATATCTTCTTTGTCAATCTTCATATCTCCCAACCCCTTCATTAAGCCGTCATCAAGCTATCCTTATTATGTATTATATAGTATTCAATACTACATGACAATACTTTTCTTAGTAATATTACGAATTTTTAAAAAATCTTTGTTTACTTTATAATCAGCCTGTGTTACAATAAAGTAAATTAGCACTGTAATATTTCACAGTGTAAAAGTGAAGAGAGAGGTATTTCCCACTATGAATAAGAAAATCAGAACCGACGCCGTTGACCGCCTGTTTGATGCAATTTTAAGTCTGGAAACCAGGGAAGAATGTTATATCTTTTTTGAAGATCTGTGTACCGTCAACGAGCTTTTGTCTCTGTCACAGAGATTTGAAGTTGCAGCTATGCTGAAAGCCAAAAAGACTTATCTGGAAATTGCCGAGAAGACCGGGGCATCCACTGCCACCATCAGCCGCGTAAACCGCTCTCTCATCTATGGCAATGACGGCTATGATCTTGTATTCAGCAGAACAAACAAATAATAATTGCACACATTAAATCAGGCGCTATGCTTTCCTCAAGCATAACGCCTTTTTCTGTCACTCTTTGTTCTCCGCTTCTGCCGCCTTTTCGCTCTGTGCTTCCTCTTTCACATCTTCCTTACTTATCTCTTCCTTCACATCCCGCAAAGCATCCTGAAGGGCTTCCATCGCCGTCCTCTTTATCGGTCTGTCAGAAGGCTTTACCGGTTTTAGCGGCTGTTCCTTTTCTTCCGCAGCTTCATCCCCCTGGAACATATTACAGTTACCCTGGAAAACTGCATTTTCGTCAATCACGATCACTCTGGTGGTCACATCCCCCAGCACTTTTGCACTGCCGATCAGTTCTGCCTTGACAGGAGCAATCACATCTCCCAACACCTCTCCGCCAATAATGACTGCTTCAGCTTCCACGTTACCGTTGATTTTTCCCGCTGAGCCCACGATGAGTGTTCCTGTGATCTTCACATCTCCGTTCACCAAACCGTCAACTCTGGCAGATCCCTGGGTACAAAAGCTTCCCTGAAGCTCCGATCCGGGTCCCAAAATGGAATTAATCTTTACAGTGGCAATATCTTTTTTCGAAAACATTCGGTTTCCTCCTTTGTACAATGACACTGCTGTAATGCAGATCAGTTAACCACTGATCGACAGCATCTCCATGGGATCGATATAGGCCCCGTCCTTCATAATCTGATAACCAAACTTTGTATTGTTTGTTCCTATGATAAAAACTGTAGTGCCGGATGCAACTTCATCGCCCAGCTTCACATTGGGTGTACCCTGATTGCGGTAGATCGTCACATAACCGTTACCGTGATCCACCCAGACATTATATCCGTATTCTGTATCCTCATTGACCGCTGTCACTGTTCCGCCTGCCGTTGCAATCACCGTGATCCCGGAAGACGCTGTAAAAATACAGATAGGATCCCCTTCACTGCTTTCCTGAATGGTGGAAGAACCGGTCAACGGATATTCAGTGGGGAGGAATTGGGCTGCAAGCGTATCCGATAACGACTCCACTTCGGCACTCTTCTGTTTTACAGTTTCACTCAATATTACTATGGTCTCATCTCTTGTAAGAATCTGGTCCTCTAAGTCTTTAATCTTTTCATTCAAATCCGTAATCGCTTCGTCCCTGGAAACCACCATGCCCTTCTGCTCTTCCACAAGCGCTTTTTGTTCATCAATCCGCCTGTTGGCCACTTCCCAAACATCTTTTTCATAAATGAAATGACCGATCACCACACCGATAACAATGCATCCTGCAATAATCAATGCCTGTAATATCCAAGGTTTAATGCGTATCTGCTTTGCATCGGCGTCCACCGCATCTGAGGTCAAAATGATCACATGATTCTTCCGGTGCTTATGCTTTTTTCTTTCCATAAAAAAATCACCTCCGATAAACGAATTCATTTTACCACAGGTGATTCTTCTAATCAACGGTATCTCAATCTTTTTGTAACATTTTCCCAAACCGTTTCTATAATTTCAACAAAAACAAGGTTCATTCTATTAACAATATTATACAATATCACTATACATCCAGCGACATATCTCCTTGTTTGATCCAGCCTTTTTTACGCATCAACTCTGAAACTGCCAGAGTAACCGCTGCCGGGAGCAGAAAATGCATGATCAGGATAAGCAAAAGTGCTTCTACCGGACTCTTTCCGTCCGCCACCATGGATCCGTAGGCAGCAAACTGTCCCACAAAACCGGCCGATCCCATGCCGGATCCCACAGGTGTACTTGTCATATGTAAAACAGCAGATGCTATGGGACCAAGGATCGCGCTGGAAACAATAGCCGGAATCCATATTTGAGGCTTTTTCACAATATTGGGAACCTGCAGCATAGAAGTACCGACTCCCTGGGCTATCAGACCACCCATTTTATTCTCACGGTAACTTGCCACGGCAAAGCCAACCATGTTACAGCAGCAGCCAATGGTAGCAGCACCTGCGGCCAAACCGCTGATACTCATGGATACACCGATTGCAGCTGAACTGATGGGTAGCGTCAATATCATGCCCATCAGCACAGAGATGATCATTCCGCCGATCACAGGGTGTTTCGCAACATTTACATTCACAAGAGCACCCAGCCAGCCCATAAATGAAGTAATGGGAGGACCGGCTACGAATGCCACTACCGCTCCGGTTACAATGCAGACCAAAGGAGTTACTATAATATCTACCTTAGTCTTGCCCGCAATCAGTTGTCCGATCTTAATTGCCACTAAGGCTGCAATAAACGCTCCCAGGGGTTCACCGGGCTTACCGAGGCTAAATGCCTCCATTGCAGTCACTGTCGGCCAGGCACCTATCATACCCGCAACCGCTGCAGATACGGTCACAAGCGGTCCCTGTCTGAACTTACATGCCACACCCACACCGATACCGGCACCTGTCAGAGTCTTCGCCACATTGCTGATAACAGTGAGATACGTTCCCACCATCCCTCCAACGAGACTGCCTATCTGCGCGATAATGGTTCCAATAATAAGTGTGGAAAACAAACCAAGCGCCATGCCGCTCAAACCGTCAATAAATATCTCATTCAGTAATTTTTTAATCCTGTTCATTCTCATCCCTCGTCTCTGATATTGATCTCATAAAATATAACAGTGTCAGGCGTCTATCTTGTCACCTGTCTTGTCAGTATATTTGTAAAATACCATAACTTAATCAATAAATCAAGAGTTTTCGCTTTACTTTTATATGTCATTGTGCTATTCTTACTTTGTTGCAGGAGTTGCAACTCGATTTATTATTTGGAGGTATCAAAATGAATAAAGGTACAGTTAAGTGGTTCAATAACCAAAAAGGTTACGGTTTCATCTCTGATGAAGCAGGTCATGACGTATTCGTACATTATTCCGGACTGAACATGGAAGGTTTCAAGACTCTGGAAGAAGGTGCTGCTGTTGAATATGATGTAGTAAACGGCGAGAAGGGACCTCAGGCTGTTAACGTAACAAAGTTATAAGTCAAACTTATAAAAGATGGCTGCATATCCGCGGATATGCAGCCTTTTTGACTTTATAGGAAAGAACAATCCGCGAAGATCGCATAGTTCCACAATTTATTGTCTCATATATTTCAGCACTTCGTCAAAATTCATAGTGCCGCCAAACAGATCCAGTGCACTGCCTATAGTAACATTCACACGGTTCCTTCCAAGTTCCCGAAGTAACCTGAGGTCTTCAAAATTGTGTACACCGCCGGCGTATGTGACAGGACGCTTTCCCCAGTCCCCAAGCAGTTTAACAAGTTCAGTCTCTATCCCCTCTGCTTTTCCTTCTACGTCAACTGCATGGATCAGGAACTCATCACAATAACCTGACAGCTTGTCTAAAAGCACCGTATCCATAATCTGATCGGTCACCTTCTGCCACCGATCTGTCACCACACGGTATTGACCGTTCACCTTGCGGCAGCTGACATCCAAAACCAGACGCCCGGCGCCCACTGCTTTCCTAAGGTTCTCCAATCTGTCAAAATGGATCACTCCGTCTTTAAATACATAAGAAGTGACAATGACGTGGGATGCTCCGGCATCCAGAAATTCTTTGGCATTTTCCGGGGTAATGCCGCCTCCCACCTGAAGACCTCCGGGATAAGCCGAAAGGGCGGATAATGCCTGTTTCTTTGTGACATTATAATAGGGACTGGCTACGGGATTCAAAAGGATCACGTGACCGCCCCGGATACCGTGATCCCGATATAAGGCCGCAAAAAATGACGCATCCTGACATGCCACAAAATTCTCTGTGGCCTGATCACCTTTATCCTGCAGGCTTCCCCCAACAATCTGCTTCACCTGTCCGTTATGAATATCTATACAGGGACGAAATTCCATGTTTGCCTCCTATTGTCTGATCGCCCATCGCATCTTAGTAGACTTTGCTCTGCTGTTGCGGACACATTCCTCCGCAGTGGGCCGGATCACATCTTTGTTGATATCACTATAGACGCCTTCTTTATATAGCCTCTGGAAGGACTTCTTTACCAGACGGTCTTCCCCTGAATGAAAGGTGAGAATTGCAACTTTTCCTCCCGGAGCCAATACATGAGGGAGCTTTTCCAGGAAAGCATACAGCACCTCGAACTCGTTGTTTACATCAATCCGCAACGCCTGGAAACTTCTCTGGCATGACTTTTTTACCGCTTCTTTCTTTTCTTCCTTAGGCAGAAAAGAAAGAGCCTCCTCTATCACCTGCCTGAGTTGATAGGTGGTCTCTATCACACCGCCTCTTTTCAATGTGGTGACAATAGCCTTTGCAATCTCTTCCGCATAAGGCTCGTCCGCATTTTCCACCAGCATACCGGCCAGCTCCTGCTGGTCTGCCGTTTTCAAACGCTCTGCTGCAGAGATTCCATGCTCGGGATCCAGTCTCAGATCAAGAGGTCCTTCCGTTTTATAAGAGAAGCCCCTCTCCGGATTATCAATCTGCATGGATGATACGCCGAGATCCGCCAGCACAAAATCAAATCTGCCATATTTTTCCGAAACCTGATCGATATCCGCAAAATTCATCTGCAAAATAGTGAGCACATCTTCTCCGTAACCCATATCGCGCAGCCTTTTCTCGGTTTTCACTATTTCAATGGGATCCACATCCAGCGCGTACAGATGACTGCCGCTAACTCCCGGATCTTTTGTCAGGCACTGAAGCATCCTGCCTGTGTGACCGCCGTATCCCAAGGTGACATCCAAGCCTTTTTGTCCGGGCTTTATTTGCAAAAAATCCAGAATTTCCTCCACACAAATGGAAATGTGCATTCCGGCAGGCGTTCCGCCTTTTTTGATCACCTTCTCGACAATGTCAACGTATTTCTCCGGCTGGAGCTCTTTGTATTTTTCTTTGAAATTTTTGGGATGTGTTCCTTTATATCGAACTCTTCGCTGATGCTTCTCTTCCATTACAGCTCCTTTTCTTTTATTATTGGATTTTTCTCAGGCATCCATTCTCTTCGCAGATTGTTTCTTCTTCGCCGCAGTGCGATCCCAGCGGAGCGCTTTTTATGTAATAAGAAATCAGGAGAAATTTGTTATTGCATAAAATATTTTTTTTCGCGCAGACTAAGTAACGAGCTTTTCACAAACTCCCGCAGCTTTCCCTGTCTGCGGTATTGCTTACAAAACAGGGCCGATGCCCGAAAGGAGGATTTTATGAGAAAAGGGAAAAAGCTTCTTGTGTTGGGAATCATCCTGACCTATATGTGTCTGGCTGCAGCATGTACCAGAAACAATAATAACGACGACAATTCCGGCAATATGGCCGGAACTGACGCTCAGACCGAAAACGAAAGCGGTAATGACACCGGAAATAACGGTTCTGAAAATATCACAAACGGCGACAGTACAAATAGCCACAGCACAAACGAATCCCATCTGAACGATAATGAAGGCGGTGTACTGGATGACACCGGCAATGCCATAGGAAATGCAGTTGATGACGCCGGAAATGCAGTCGGCAATATCGTGGATGACGCGGCCGATGGTGTCTCTGATATCACTGATGACCTGACCGGCAATAACGATCACAATAACAACAGTACTACAGCTACTACCGGAAACGGAAACCGCTAAGTGCTTATAAGGCTGCCAACAGTCGTCGCAAAACGGCTCGTGTGACAGCCTTAATTACTTGATCGTTTTTTAAATATTTTCTACCAAAGTACCATCACGGTAAGCTTCCAACAACTGTTCCAGGTCGGCGATGCTCTCCCGCAGGCTCTTACCGTTATCCGTGTCCGCAACAAGCTTTCTATAGTAAAAATTCTCAACAACGATGGAGTCCGAAATAATGTCCGTCTCGTTCCTGATCGCCGCTGCCGTAGATTCAAAAGGCTCGTGGGCAACAAGTCGCATTCCCCGGGAATTACATACCAAAGTATATCCTGCAATTCCGGTTTTCTCCTGATAAGCCTTGGAAAAGCCACCGTCAATAATCAGAAGCTTGCCGTTACACTTAATGGGTGATTCCCCGTGTATCTGCTCTACGGGAACATGACCATTGACAATGTGGGCATCTTTGGGATTCAGGCCAAACTCCTTCATGATCCTATTGATGGTCTCTTCCTTCTCAAGCAGACGGTAATAACTGTTCTTCTTTTCCTCATGGGTTGCCTTATCCACCAGAAAATACCGTTCAAAGGTTGCCATTTTTTCTTTTCCAAATACCGGCGACCCGGCGCCTCCCCAGATATACCAGATAATGTCCTGACCGGCACTGCGGATCGAAGGATCCTTTGCATAATATCCTCTTCTGGCATGATATTCCAGAACATCATACAAAGCCTTACCACTGTATTTCTTACCAAAGATTTCAACTTCTGTGAAGCTTCCGTCCTCGTTCATAGGCACACAGCCATGATACAGCAGATTATTGTTATATACTTTGTACATGCCGCCTTTGGAAAACAGAAATCTCACATGTCTTTGCAATTTTTCACAACTCATAAAGGCCTGCCGCAGACGCATCATAACAAGCATCTCTTCGTCTGTCAGGACATAGGGATTCTCCGGATCAACAGTGGGGAACTCCACATCTTTCATGGCATACTCTTTGCCGCTTATGGAGACAGTCTTTTTTTCGTAGTTGATCTTGTCTAAGAGAAGGCGGTCTTCCATGCCAAACTCAGGGTTTCGCATGACCATCTGACCCTCCAGTTTAAACTGGATGATGGTGATTGCTTTGTGTATCTTAATATCGAGGCCTAAGTCCTTAGTATTGTAATCAGTATTATACTTAATGGAAAAAGCATCACAATTTACATCGGAATAAGTGTCCAGGCTGAAGGTAGCCAATGGCAGGAGGTTGATGCCGTATCCATCCTCCAAAGTGGACAGATTGCCGTATTTGGCTGCCATACGGATCACATTGGCAATGCAGGCAAGACTTCCGCTTGCGGCTCCCATCCACACAATATCATGATTGCCCCACTGCACATCCACCGAATGGTAATCGCACAATGTATCTAATATGATATGAGGACCCGGTCCTCTGTCAAAAATGTCACCCACAATATGTAAATGATCAATGACCAACCTCTGTATCAGATAACTCAGATCAATGATGAACTGAGGGGCCTTGCCGATCCGGATAATGGTATTGATGATCTCATTGTAATAGGCTTCCTTGTCCTGAATTTCCTCTTTCTCAGTGATCAACTCTTCGATAACATAGGCAAAGTCATGGGGCAGAGCCTTACGCACTTTGGATCTTGTGTACTTTGAGGATACTCTCTTTGTGATCTGTACCAGACGATGCAGGGAAATTTTATACCAATCCTCGATACAATCCTCTTCTCTCTGCACGATCTCCAGTTTCTCTTCCGGATAGTAGATCAATGTGGCAAGGCTTTTCTTATCCTTGTTCGTGATGGTATTTCCGAACTCTTCGTCAATCTTTCTTCTGACGGAGCCGGAACCGTTCTTGAGCACGTGGTTAAACTGCTCATACTCTCCGTGAATATCTGTCAGGAAGTGTTCCGTTCCCTTGGGAAGATTCAGAATCGCCTGCAGGTTTATGATCTCTGTGGATGCTGCTGCAATGGTGGGATATTGATGCGAAAGACCCTTTAATACCTTTAATTCCTTTTCGTCCATGAAAGCCCCTTTACTTTATGAAATGTCAGATTCTTATTTACAGTTGCTCATCAATCACATGACTCATATGATACATTCCCGCAGGTTTACCTGCCAGGAATTTCGCTGCCTGAACTGCGCCCTTTCCAAATACTGCTTTGGAATATGCTGTATGGGAGAAAGTAATCACTTCGTCCGCGCCGGCAAAAATTACATCGTGATCGCCCACAATAGTACCGCCGCGCACAGCGCTGATGCCGATCTCTTTCGCAGGACGCTTCTCTCTGCGGCTGCTTCTGTCATAGACATATTCATATTCTCCGCCAAACTCTTCGTTAATGGAATCTGCAAGAGCAATGGCGGTTCCGCTGGGAGCATCCACCTTCAGATTGTGATGCTTCTCCACAATCTCCATGTCAAATCCTGCAGGAGCCAGAACACCTGCCGCCTCTTTCAAAAGCTTCAAAAGCAGATTGATGCCCATGGACATATTTGCTGATTTCAGAATGGCAACCTGCCCGGAAGCTTTCTGTACCTTAGCCAGCTGTTCCTCAGAAAGTCCTGTGGTACACAGCACACAGGGAAGCTGCCTTTCCACACAAACCTCCAGCATTCTGTCAACAGCGGAAGCTGTGGAAAAATCAATAAGACAGTCAGCCTCCACGTCGCAATCCTCCAATCGGGAGAAAACAGGATACGGATTGTGTCCGTCGTCCCTTGCATCAATACCTGCTACTATCTCAACGGCTTCATCAGCAGCCACCAAAGAGCTGATAACCTGCCCCATTTTGCCGTTACATCCGTGCATGATTAATCTGATCATATTATCCTCCATTCCGGTGCAAAGCACCCTGCTGATTATAGTATAACTAAGAATCCCGTCTTTGACAAGTCGCAAAGACGGGATCTGAATACAATTACTTACAGGATTCCGTAATCCTCCATAACCTTTTTAAGCTTTGCGGCATTGGCCTCTTCCATCTCTGTCAAAGGCATACGCAGGCTTCCTGCCTCCATGCCCATAAGGTTCAGTGCCTTCTTCACGGGAATCGGATTCACCTCACAGAATAATGTATTGCAGAGATCCATTGCCTCCAGCTGCATCTTACAGCTTCCCTTTACATCGCCGTCCAGATACTTCTGGCAAATCTCATGGGTCTGTCTGGGTGCCACATTGGAGAGTACGGAGATAACACCGATACCGCCAAGGGACATAATAGGAACGATCTGATCGTCGTTACCGGAATAGATATCCACGCAACCGTCTGCAATGGCAGCCAGGTGTGCGATCTGGCTGATGTTGCCGCTGGCTTCCTTCACTCCCACGATATTCTCCACATCCTTGCACAGTCTTACAACTGTTTCCGGAAGGATGTTACAGCCGGTACGACCGGGTACATTGTAAAGGATCACAGGAATTTTTATGGACTCCGCTATCGTCTTAAAGTGCTGATACAGGCCGTTCTGGGTGGCCTTGTTGTAGTAAGGGCTTACCAGAAGAACGCCGTCAACACCGTACTTTTCTGCCTCTGTGGACAGATATACTGCAGTCTCTGTACAATTGGAACCGGTACCTGCCACAACAGGAATCCTGCCTGCAACCACTTCCACACAATACTTGATCACATCCAGATGTTCCTCATGGGTCAGGGTAGATGCTTCACCGGTAGTTCCGCAAACGATGATCGCATCCGTCTGATTGGCGATCTGGAACTCGATCAGTTCTGCAAACTTTTCGTAATTTACTTCTCCGTTTTCCTTCATGGGTGTAACGATCGCTACGCCCGCACCTTTGAATATTGCCATAAAATCCTCCATTCCGATCCGGGAAATGACGTCTCTCATTTCGGATCATTTTCCATCCAACTTTCGTAAAACAGCCAATTGGTTCCTACTGTTAAAACGCCGGCGAACAAAGCGCCGGCGCAATAAAACATCATTCCGCGATAGCACTCCATCTAGCCACTAGATGACAGTCATACGATTATTCACCGTATGCCCAAGACTTGAACTACAGGTATTCTCCTCTTTCGGCGCATTCCCCTTTCCTCTTCCTTCATCTGTGCCTGCAACATCCGAAAAAATACTCTTGAAATACGCAACCTCTATCTTTATTTTATCATAACACCTGTGTCTTTAGGTGTCAACAAAAATCTTTATTCCCCTGATTAAACTTAACCGTCTCAATTCTGGACACCTCGTCTGCAAGTTCACAGATCTCATCCTTCAGCTCCGTGCCGGTCATGATCACATTTGTCTCACCGTGACAATCCAGAAGCGCCTTTAACTCATCCACCGAAATGATATCCTTCTCTACCAGTCCCAGCACCTCATCCAGAATCAGATAATCACATTCGCCCGTCACCAGCACCTTTCTGGCAAAATTAATACCGTTTTTGATATTGACAATCTCTTCCTTTTTCTTCTCATCCGAAAGCTGAGCATAATTTTCATCAGATTTTTCAAAATGAAACAGTTTGATCTGAGGCTCCATACGTCTGATAAACTCGGAATCCGCCAGTCCTTTTCCCTTTAAAAACTGAATGATCACCACCTGTTTTCCCTCTGCGGCAGCCTGTACTGCCCTGCCCAATGCTGCAGGTGATTTTCCCCGTCCATCTCCTGTATAAACATAGATCATTCCTTTTTCCATAATCGCACCTCAATCATTCATTAACGGCAATATCATTTCTTCTTCCAAAATGGGCTCTTTCCCATCAAACAACACTCTGATCATGTTAGGCACTGCATACTTTGCAATCACTTTGAAGCCTTTTTCATTGATATGTGGATTCGCAAATCCATAGAAACTGTCACGGCAGCAGGTAAACTCCGGTGAAACAGGCTCTTTAAACCACCCTTCGGTATTCTGACCCGGATACTCCAAATAAGAAGCAACTCTTGTTATCATCCAGGCATCCTCCCGGGCTTTACAAAAATCCTCCTGGGCCCGCATCACATCGGCAATGGCATCATTCTCCCAGTAATCCACACGGATCATAAAAAACTTTGTAAAACCGTTCTTCTTCAACCGCTCCCAGAGGCATTCCAAACTGTGCATATAGTAGTCATATCCGGTAAACAGATTGCCTTCTCCCTGCAGCCAGACAAACACTCGTTCCGATGTGTCATCCTCCGGAAAACGATGCGCACTGTCATTAAAGAAATCTGCAACCTTCTCATCAAAATAGGATGCTGCTTCCCCTGTAAGGAAATGGTCTATGGTCACACCGCCCTTTGCAATATGCGTATAAGCACAGGAATAACCTGCATTCTCAAGTCCTTTTACCACATAGGGCGGCAAACACACGCCCATGCCTGCAGTCGCCTCACTGAAATCATTGAAGGCAAAGGTCGTCTTCTCCTCTTCATTCTTCAGATTGCACATAGACGGGCAAAAATATGTGTTGTCAGTATAATTGGTCAGCTTGCTTACGTCTGACGCATCGGCGTTTTCACCGTATGCAGCAACCGGATCTTTATAGGAAAACTCTCCGCCCGGAAAGCCGTACGCTTTAAAAGATCCTGAATCCGCCCCAAAGCGCCTGGCTTTATGCAAATATTCAAAGGATCGTTCAAAATAAATCTGTTCGCCGGCAGGATAGACTGCCGCTCCCATCATATTAGACTGTCCTGCGAAAACCAAAAGCGGTCGTTTCATAGTATATCCTCCCGCATCACAGCTATGCTGTTTTTTTCTCATTATACCACAAAAAACAAATAATTCAACCGCTAAAGGACGCACACCTTCCGGCGTACGTCCCCCTCAGTTTCTTTATTCTTCCTCAAACAGCTCCAGTTTACTCACAGATACTTCAAAAGCGACTCTTCTCTCCACATTTTCTTCATCCAGCTTCTTCATGTATTCTCTGCTCTGGATGCGTCCCCACACTGCACAGCGCTCTCCTACCCGGAAGCTGCTGGCGTATCTTGCATTTCTACCCCAACAGATACAGGGTATGTAATCTGATTTTCCGTAGGGCCTGTTTACCGCCAGCAACAGATCTGCAATCTCTCTTCCCAGGGGAGTTTTTCTGTAGATCGGCTCCTTGCAGATATAACCGTCCAAAAAGATCTGGTTTGTTCTGGCACTTTCCTCTATCTCATCCACAAACTCTATTTCTCGTGCAAATACAGACAATACCAGTCTGTTTTTCCGCTCTTCGTGGCGATTGTAGGAACGGAACTGTCCGTTTACATTGACATACATTCCCTTATAATCGGCATTTACATCCAAAAGACGCTCCGACACCATTACGGGAATAATGTCAAAGCTCTCGCTGAGCCGTAATACCTTCACATCCACCATGTAAAAGCCTTCACCGAAGATTTCGTGGCTGTAGGAAAAATCTCCCATGATCTCTCCCATCACCGTTACCTGATTGTTTTCAATTACCTTATCTGTCATTTAAAGTTCTCCCTTCTTACCATTAAGACTTTTTCCGGCAACCTTCCCCTTTACCCGAACTTGTAAAGTCACCTGTAATCAATTTATTTATACTCTATTTTACCAAAAAAGAACACCCAAACTCATCGCGCCTTTTCGCCAATCATCGCGTGATATTGCATTGATTTCCACAAAAAAACTTTTGAAAAATCTCCCAAAAAGGCCGTAAACAGCCATTTTTTCTTGCACTGACCGCTAAATAGTGTTATACTATATAAGTTTGAAAAATCGACAAATAAATCCATTGACAGAAAAGAACAGATTGTGCCAGTTTTTGCCCCGCCAATACAACATGGTACAAATATCGGTAAAATATGTCATTTACCCAAATCTTACAGGGAGAACTATAATATGAAACAAAAAAGAGAAGACGTCAGAAATATTGCCATCATCGCACATGTCGACCACGGCAAAACCACACTGGTGGATGTACTTTTGAAGCAAAGCGGTGTATTCCGCGCCAATCAGGAAGTGGCCGACCGTGTCATGGACTCCAATGATATTGAACGGGAACGGGGGATCACGATCCTCTCCAAAAATACAGCTGTCATGTACAAAGGTACCAAGATCAATATCATTGACACACCGGGCCATGCAGATTTCGGCGGTGAGGTAGAGCGTGTGCTGAAAATGGTTAACGGTGTCATCCTCGTAGTGGACGCCTTTGAAGGTGCCATGCCCCAGACCAAATTTGTACTCCGCAAAGCCTTGGAACTGAAATTGCCTGTAATCGTTTGCATCAATAAGATTGATCGTCCTGAGGCAAGGCCCGACGAAGTAATCGACGAGGTACTGGAACTGTTTTTGGAATTGGATGCCGACGATTCCCAGTTGGATTGTCCTTTCATCTTTGCTTCCGCCAAGGCAGGCATTGCATCTTTAGATTCCGGCGAGCCCGGAACCAGCATGGATCCTCTGTTTGAGACCATACTGGATTATATCCCGGCTCCTGAGGGAGATCCCGAGGCCGGTACTCAGGTACTGATCAGCACCATTGACTACAACGAATATGTGGGGCGTATCGGCGTTGGAAAGGTAGATAACGGCAAGATCTGCGTCAACCAGGATGTGGTGATCGTCAACCATCACGAGCCCGATAAGCAGACAAAAGTAAAGGTCAGCAAGCTTTATGAGTTTGACGGACTGAATAAAGTGGAAGTAAAAGAAGCTTCTGTCGGTTCTATCGTGGCAATTTCCGGTATCAACGATATTCACATCGGCGACACTCTGTGCTCACCGGAAGAGGTAAAACCCATTCCTTTCCAAAAAATCAGCGAACCCACCATCGCCATGCATTTCATGGTAAATGACTCTCCTCTCGCCGGCAAGGAGGGAAAATATGTGACCAGCCGTCACCTGCGGGACCGATTATTCAGAGAATTAAATACTGACGTTTCCCTGCGTGTTGAGGAGACCGATGTAACCGACAGTTTCAAGGTATCCGGCCGAGGCGAACTGCATCTTTCTGTCCTGATTGAAAATATGCGAAGAGAAGGTTACGAATTTGCCGTCAGCAAAGCGGAAGTACTCTACCATCACGATGAAAACGGCAAACTCACCGAGCCTATGGAGCTGGCCTATATTGACGTACCCAATGATTTTGCCGGCGCCGTCATCGAAAAGCTGGGACAGCGAAAAGGTGAGCTTCGCAATATGGGATCCATCACCGGTGGCACCTATACCCGTCTGGAATTTTCCATCCCTGCAAGAGGCCTGATCGGCTATCGCGGCGAGTTTATGACTGACACCAAAGGAAACGGTATCCTGAATACCGTATTCGACGGCTACGGCCTCTACAAAGGCGATATTCAATACCGAAAGCAAGGTTCCCTGATCGCTTTTGAAGCCGGCGAAGCCATCACCTACGGACTCTACAATGCCCAGGAGCGCGGCACTCTGTTTATCGGCCCCGGCGAAAAGGTTTATGCCGGTATGGTAGTGGGACAGACCGGACGAAGTGAGGATATCGAGTTTAATGTCTGCAAGAAAAAACAGCTGACCAACACCCGTTCCTCCAGTGCAGATGAGGCGCTGAGACTGACACCTCCCAAAATCTTAAGTCTTGAGCAGGCTCTTGACTTCATTGATACGGACGAGCTTTTGGAAGTCACACCCACAAATTTACGCATCCGCAAAAAAATACTGGATCCCACTCTCCGAAAGAGAGCAAGTATGAACAAAAAATAAGCTACCGATTGATTGCACCTGCCTTTCAGACATGCTACAATAGAATTATCTTTAGATAATACAGGCAAAGGATTTGATCATCATGAAAATGAATTTCACTGAAATCTTAGAACAGACAAAGAACAGCATCATTGTATCCTGTCAGGCACTTCCCGGAGAACCTCTCTACTGTGAGGAAATGTCTCTGATGCCTTTTATGGCAAAGGCTGCCATGCAGGCAGGAAGCAAGTGCATCCGCACCAGCAGTGTCCGTGATGTGATTGCTATCAAGGAAGCCACCGGCCTTCCTGTCATCGGCATCATCAAGCGTGTTTACGAGGGCTATGACAGCTACATCACTCCCACCATGAAAGAGATTGACGAGCTTATGGCCGCTGAGGCTGATATCATTGCACTTGACTGTACCCTTCGCACCAGAGGTGACGGTTCCACCGTCAACCAGTTCCTGGCAGCAATCCGCGAGAAGTATCCGGACATCGTGCTGATGGCTGATATCTCCACTTATGAAGAGGGCATCAACGCATGGAAATGCGGTGTCAATCTGGTGGGTACCACCATGAGCGGTTATACGGACTACTCTCCCAAGGTGGACGGACCTGACTACGAGCTCGTGACAAAGCTTGTAAATGCTGTTGACATCCCTGTTATCGCCGAGGGAAAAGTACACTATCCCGATCAGGCCAAGAAAATGCTGGAACTGGGTGCCCACGCTGTAGTTGTGGGTGGTGCCATTACAAGACCTTTGGAAATTGCACAGAGATTTTACAGAGCTATTAAATAAGTAGGGGACCCTCATGAAAATTCTAGTATTTGACATTGGAGGAACCTCCATCAAACACGGTATCTGCGTGGACGGTGAGCTGTCAGATTTTAGAGAAACTGCCACCGACGCCCGACTGGGCGGACGTCATGTATTAGATACTGTAATTTCCCTGATCCGCAGGGAAACCGATTACGACGCCATCGGTATCAGTACTGCCGGACAGGTTAACGCCCACACCGGTTCCATCATTTACGCCAACAATAATATTCCGGGTTACACCGGAATGCAGATCAAAAAGGAACTGGAATCACTCTTCCACGTTCCCGTGGCAGTGGAGAATGATGTAAACGCAGCAGCACTTGGAGAGGCTGTTTACGGTGCCGGTAAAGATGTTTCAGACTTTCTCTGTCTCACTTACGGAACAGGGGTAGGCGGCGCCATCGTACACAGCGGCAGTATTTATCACGGTTCCGGTTTTTCCGCAGCAGAATTCGGTGCAATCGTGACCCACGCCCCGGAAAAAATAGGAGGCACGGACTATTATGACGGTTGCTACGAGCGCTATGCCTCAGCCACCGCATTGGTCAGTAAGGCCATGGAATATGACCCTTCTCTGGACAGCGGTCGAAAGATTTTTACGCAGATTGACGATCCCGCTGTGCGGAATATTCTTGCGCAGTGGGTGGATGAAGTAATGATGGGGCTCTCCACACTGATTCATATCTTCAACCCCGCCCGCGTCATCCTAGGCGGCGGCATTATGGCTCAGCCACTGATCCTGGAACTGATCAGGGATCGGGTAAGCAAGTACATCATGCCAAACTTCAGGAACGTGCAGATTATGCCCGCTGCTCTGGGCAACACCGCAGGACTGATGGGCGCAAATCATATTGCAGCCAAGTTGATTACTGCAAGCTGTAAGGATACCGACCGTGAGTACTAAGGACGTTCCCGGCAATGACCGGCCGTAAGCTGTGCAGTTTCAAAAGTGTAAGAAACACTAAGAACATTCCAACAAAGTAAAATACAACACCCCGTTCATCACGAACTCGCAGCTACGCTGCTCAAACATGTGATGACGGGGTGTTAATACTTTATTGAAAAGTTCTAAGTGCTGCTAACACTTTTTCAAAATGTCACAGCTTACGGCCGGTCATTGCCGGGAACGTCCTTAGTACTCACGGTCAGTTTCTTACAGCTTATAGTAATCCTTGTAAAGACGGTTCAGGTTCTGCGCAGAAGGATAAATGGACTGAGGGCTTAAGAAGTGCGAAAACTCAAAGGTGATAATCTTCTCCGCATAAGCCTGATGGCACTCCAGCTTTCTCTTAAGAAGAGGGAATGGAATCGGGTAATACATATGGCGCACATCACGCTCAAAGGTCTCCGTATTCACCCAGTGACGGATGTTGTACTTCTTGCACAGTTCTGCTGTCAGTTCATAGAATCTGCTCATGGTGGACATGGGTGCGGAACCGTCCTGGAATGCACAGATATCAACATTCTTGCTGATCCTCTCAAAAATTCTGTCCCACTCTTCGTAATGGCGATCAGGGGTAAAGCCTGCGGTTCCCTCAAAGGTGATGGGAGTTCTGAAGAAAGGGCTGATGAGTACACTCTTGTCAGGCGCTTTGTCCTTACACATAGCAGACAAACCACCCATAACGTCACAGATATTCAATTCGTTGTAACTGGTCTCGTGAGGCAGATACCAACCCTTAAAGCTGGAATACTGACCGTAGCGCTGCCAGACTTCGTCAATAAACTTTTTGTTTTTGCGGATCTCACCGGGTGCATCTCCCTGGTTCCAGTCAAGATTGGAGATGTAAAGTCCGAAATAGATATCCATTCCGCGCTTCTCAGCTTCCTCAAACACAAAACCCGCAAAATCCTCCGTATACTCTGTGCCAAACACCTTGGAAGGAAAAATCGTCTTATCATCGTATCCGCCTCTGATGAACACCAAAGTGTCGATACCAACATCCTGCATATTGTCAAAATCCTGTTTCCACTGCTCCTTTGACCAGTTGGAGGAAGGGATGTCGTATGTGATCTCGTCAATAAAAGTTCCTGTGATCAGCTTTCTGTTATCCATGGATAGTTCTCCTTTACATTCCAGAGTATTGTAAGTAACGATCGGTATGAATCAATCTGTTGAGACCATTATATCACAATTAAACCATATTATCTATTCATTATTTTTCTGTTTTTTGCCATATAATTGCTGATTTTAGGGCGTAAGCCGTATTCACAGCCCACGCCCTTTTCATAATCAGATAAATTTGTATATTGTCCTCGTCCGATATGCTTCACCCTGTTTGCAGATAGGACTTGGAAAATTGCTGTGATTTACCGCATCCGGATAGTACTGTGTCTCAAAACAGATTCCCTGACGACGCCTGTAGATCACACCCTGCTTTCCCACTTCTTCCTTCAGGAAATTGCCTGCATATATCTGAATTCCCGGAAGATCTGTATAGACTTTCATGGTAAGTCCGCTCACATCCGCATACAATTCCGCCACCTTTCTGAAGCTTCCGCTGCCATTCAGACACCAGTTGTGATCATAGCCGCCGGCAAAGGCAAGCGGTTCATAATTTGCATCAATCTCTTTTCCCACCGGTTTTCTCACCCGAAAATCCATGGGGGTCCCTTCCACCGGACAGATCTCTCCCGTGGGGATCAATCTTTTGTCTGTGGGCGTAAAAGCATCTGCGTCCAGCCACAGCTCATGTCCCAGAATATTGCCGAAGTCATGACCATTTAAATTAAAGTAGGAGTGATTTGTCATGTTAAGAACGGTATCCTCATCCGGCACACCATAATAATCGATGCAAACCCCATTGTCCTCCGTCAAGGTATAAGTCACATCCACCGTAACAGCACCCGGGTATCCCTGATCCCCATCGGGACTGTGCAAAGACAGGGTAATACTGTTGTCCGTCACTTCTTTCACTTCCCACATGCGACAGTGATAGTAATCGGGGCCGCTGTGCAGATTGTTAATGCCATTGTTCTTAGCAAGCTCGTATTTTTTGCCGCTCAGCGTAAAAGCCGCATTGCCGATGCGGTTGGCATTTCTTCCCACCGTCGCGCCAAAGCCCGTGGTGCTCGCCATATACTCTTCCGGGCTGTCAAATCCAAGTACAACATCTATGAGCTTTCCTGTTTTATCAGGCACTGTGAGCGCATACAGTGTGGCGCCAAAGTCCGAAACTTCCATAACCATGCCATTTTTATTTTCGATTGTATAAATGGCAGCATATCCGAAACTTCTCTTTTTCATATGAAATCTCCTTTCCGGGTAAGCTTATATTTACTTTCTGATTGTCCGCACAAATGCACCGTTTTGTGAAACGTCGACGCTTCAAGTTCTAAATCAAATATAACATAATCGGCCTTTTCTGTCACTAAAAAAAGAGCATCCCGGAACTGACCGGGATGCTTTGTTCTATCGATACAGGATCGAATTCACGATGCCAAGCAACCTTTCCTGCCTGCCGCTCACGGGGATATCCGCCTTGCCCAATTTTAAGGCATAATCCGACAACTCCTCCAAAGAACAGTTATCAGAAAGGATTTTCTGACCGATACCGCTTTCAAAGCTTGCATACCGGCTCTTGACAAATTCTTCTATCCTTCCGTCTTCCATCAGCTCTGCTGCCTTGATCAGACCAAGAGCATAAGTATCCATACCCAGAATATATGCATGGAACATATCTTCAGGAGTATTGCTGGGACGACGGCACTTTGCATCAAAATTGAAGCCTCCGGTCAGACCGCCCGCTTTTAACACCTCATACATGCACATGGTGGTAGTGTAGACATCGGAGGGGAACTCATCCGTATCCCATCCAAGGAGATAATCCCCTTGATTGGCATCGATAGATCCAAGCATACCGTTGATGGCAGCAATCCTGATCTCATGTTCAAAGGTATGACCTGCCAGAGTGGCATGATTTGCCTCGATATTGATCTTAAAATCCTTGTCCAGACCATATTGCCTCAGGAATCCGATGGCGGTTGCGGTATCAAAGTCATACTGGTGTTTCATAGGCTCCTTGGGCTTCGGTTCAATGTAAAAGTCACCGGTAAATCCAATTTTTCTGCCGTACTCCACCGCCATTTTCATCAGACGGGCAATGTTTTCCTGTTCAAACTTCACATCTGTGTTCAGAAGCGTCTCATAACCTTCTCTTCCACCCCAGAACAGATACGCTTTTCCACCTAATTTCACAGTTAAGTCAATCGCCTTTTTCACCTGCGCCGCTGCAAAACAAAATACTTCTGCAGAATTGGTACTTCCTGCACCGTTCATAAACCGGGGATTGGAGAACATATTGGCCGTTCCCCACATACACCTGATGCCGGTTTCCTTCATTTTAACCAAGATATAGTCTGTGATCTCATCCAGTCTTCCGTTGGTCTCGTTGATATCTTCTGCCTCCGGCACAATGTCCACATCATGGAAACAAAAATACGGAATGCCAAGCTTTTGCATAAACTCAAAACCTGCGTCCACCTTTGCCTTAGCATGCTCCATGGTACCCTTTTCGGCGCCAAAAGACTTGTCGGCGGTATCGCGGCCGAACATATCAGTTCCTGCGGCACAAAGATTGTGCCACCAGGCCATGGCAAAGGGCAGATGCTCCTTCATAGGCTTACCAAGAATCACTCTGTCCGCATCATAAAACTTAAAAGAAAGCGGGTTCTTACTGTCTTTTCCTTCATACTTGATTACGGGGATCTCTTTAAATACCTGACTCATTCTTCTCTCTCCTAAAATTTTACTGTAAGGGTTTCGCCCTTTTTGATAAATACCTTTTTGAAGTCACAGAGACTCTTGTGCGGAATGTATTCGTATTTCAAAACGGAATAGGCTGTATCGTATTCACCTTTATTCTTCAGTTCTGCCGTATTCTCATCGATCCAGTTCTCTTCAATCTCAGAGTAGGTCAGGCCTTCACCAAATGCAAACACAGGAGTACCTTTGAAATACTTATATGTCCTGTTTTCCATGCTGTAATCCTCAAAAGGAGGCAGGTCATCCAGAGATTCATAGAAAGTTACCGGCAATCTTCCGGAAGGGGATACTTTACCGAAGATAATATCTGCCAACGCCTCACCGCCTTCTGCTCCGGGATAGAAACACTGAATCACCGCATTGCAGTTTTCTTTTTCATAGGCAAGTCCCATGCAGCTTCCGCTCACATTTACAAACACAACCGGCTTACCCAGTGAAACAATTTTTTCGATCAGTTCTCTCTGTACCGCAGGGAGTTCAATCTCCAGCTTGTCTCCGCTGGAATCACCGCCGCTGTAAGGATCGCCGTTCTCCCCCTCCATGTAAGGTGTGATTCCCATACACATGATGACTACATCCGCTTTCTGTGCCGCAATGACCGCATCCGGCACATAATTTTCCAGACAGCCTCCGATCCAGGGCTGGTGAACATGACATCCCTTTGCATACAAAACTTTGGCATCGGTACCATTCTGGATACCGCGGAGCAATGTGGAGTATTTTGACGGAGTACCGTTGTAATTGCCTAAAAGAACACAGAGTTCATCGGCATTTGGCCCAATGACCGCAATCGTCTTTACATCATCCTTCAGAGGAAGAACACCGTCATTTTTAAGGAGCACGATGCTCTCCTGCGCCATTTTGCGGTTCAGCGCCCTGTGTGCATCACATTCCACAACATCAAAAGGAATCTGATCATACTCACAGTCATCCGCAAACATACCAAGTCTGTAGCGCGCTGTAAACACCTTGACTGCAGCTTCCGTGACGGTTTCTTCTTTCACCATTCCCATAGCAACCGCCTCCGCCAGCGCTTCATATGTCTCACCAACCTCAAGATGCAGTCCGCTGTTGATAGCGATGGCAGCACTTTCTACCTGACTGGTCGTATAATGTTGACAGCCTTTAAGAGTATTCACCGCGCCGGCATCAGAGACTACATACCCCTTAAATCCCAATTCATCCACAAGAATATCCGTCAAAAGCGTCTTATTGGCACAACAGGGCTCACCATTCACCAGATTATAGGCACCCATCACGGAGGAAGGATCTGCCTTCTCAATACAGTATTTGAATGCCGCGAGATAATGCTTATCCATCTCCTCCTTGCTTACTCTGGCGTCAAAGGTATTTCTGACCTTCTCCGGTCCGCTGTGTACCGCATAGTGTTTCAGCGTAGCATCTACCTTCCGGTATTTTCCGCCACCCTGGATACCCTTTATGTAGGCGACACCCATTTTGCCGGTAAGGCAGGTATCTTCACCGTAGGTCTCATGGCCTCTGCCCCAGCGGGGATCTCTGAAAATATTGATATTCGGAGCAAACACGTTGATTCCGTGATTGATAAAGATAGATCCCAGTTTTTTGTATTCATTGTATTTGGCTCTCACTTCATCGGAGATGGCATTTGCAACCTCCTCCATCAGCTCCGTGTTAAAACTCGATGCCATGGCAATGGACTGAGGAAAAACAGTGGCGACCCCTGCCCTTGCCGCGCCGTGCAGCGCCTCGCTCCACCAACAGTATGCCGGAACTCCCAGACGTTCAATGGCCGGCGAAATAAACATGATCTGGGATATTTTCTCTTCCAGTGTCATTTTTGACACAAGCTCTCTTGCTTTCTGTTCAAATGTTTGTTCTGAATTTGTCATAGTCATAATAACCTCGCTTTTAAAGGATTTTGAATAAAGATTTTAAATGGGGATATATTTCTTTGTACTTTTGATATTTTTCATCATAACGCCCCGCAAGCGCAGCCGTCGGGACTACTGTCTCACCCGGTTGCAGATATGCGGAAACATCTCCTATGACCTCTGTTTCTTTCCCTGCGGCCGCCATTGCCAATATGGCCGCCCCATAACCGGGACCGTGATCGGTCTGAGGGACACTGAGTTTCATATTCAATATATTGGCAAGGATCGTGAGCCAGAGTTTTGATTTTGCGCCGCCACCGCAGACTCCCGCTTCTTTGATCAGAATGCTCGATTTATTGGCAACCTCCACATTGTCTCTGATAGCAAAAGCAACTCCCTCCAGAACAGCCTGAAGCATCTTATAGCGGGAGGTATCCGGCCTCAGTCCGATAAATACGCCTGTGGCATCCGCATCGTTCACCGGGCTTCTCTCTCCCATCAGGTACGGCACAAAGAAGAGATCATTCTTTCCCAACATATCCTCTGTAATACCCGCCTGCACCTTCGCATAATCTTCTTCCTGCAATACCTCCCCGCAAAACCATTTGTTACAGGAAGCTGCAGACAGGATGCAACCCATAAAGTGGTACTTTCCATCCGCATGACAAAACTGATGGATGGCATTGTTACTGCTTTCCTTGAATGATTCACTGCACACAAAGACTGTACCCGATGTACCTAAGGAAATATTGCATTTACCTTCTCCTGCCGTACCGGTTCCTATAGCAGCACCTGCATTGTCGCCGGCACCGGCTGCGACTGTCACATCAAGAGACAATCCCAGTTCATCGGCCACTCCCGGAAGTACTGTTCCAACACTCTCATAACTCTCATACAACTTGGGCATCTGCTCCTTCGTAACGGAACACACCGAAAGCATCGGATCAGACCAGCATTTATTCCTCACATCCAAAAGAAGCATTCCGGAAGCATCCGAATAATCAGTGGCATGTACACCCGTAATGCGGTATGTGATATAATCCTTGGGCAACATGATCTTGGATATTCTGTCGAAGTGATGTCTTTCGTGCTTTTTTAACCACAAAAGCTTTGGAGCCGTAAAACCTGCAAAGGCAATATTGCCGGTATGGGCTGCCAGTTTATCCTCACCGATCACACTGTTCAGATATTCGGTCTCTTCCTTGGTTCTGGTGTCATTCCAAAGAATCGCAGGACGTATCACCTCATCCTTTTCATCCAGAATCACAAGACCATGCATCTGACCGGCCACAGCAATGCCCCGTATAGCGGTTTTGTCCATCGACGCGGTCAACTCCTGCACGCCACCCACAAAGGCTTCCCACCAATCCTGCGGCCGCTGCTCGCTCCATCCCGGAAACGGGTAAATCACTTCGTACTCCTTCGTCACAGTCCGCACAATTTGTAGGTTACAGTCCATCAGAATCAGCTTTAAAGCCGATGTTCCCAAATCTGCACCAATATAATAATTCAAACTTCATTCTCCTTTTCTGATGTCTTCTCGTACCATGATTGTATCTTCTGTTTCTTGACATTTCTCGCAAAAGATTGTATGATTTATAGACAAAATTTACATTGAGGTAAAATCTTATGTTTTATCAGTTCCAACATTTCGGAAGAACCAATCACTTTTGTAAAGAATACGGAGATAATTTCAATTTTCCCATGCATCTGCACGGCTCCTACGAACTGATTGTGGTGCTTTCCGGAAGCATGGATGTGTCCGTAAACCGCAAAAACTATCACTTATCAGCAAATGAATCGGTATTGGTCTTCCCCAATCAGCTTCACTCCTTGGAAAGCCAGAACTGCAAGCATGTCCTTCTTATTTTTTCGCAGGACAATATCAATGCATTTCACCAAAAAACGGGATCGCTGATCCCATCGCAAAACAAATTCAAAATTAGCCAATATTTGCTCAGTGAGATAAACGCCTTGTCAGAAGACAGCTCCAGGATCAAACTGAAAGCGGTATTGTATTCCATCTGTGCGGAATTTGACGAAGTTGCTGCCTATGTGATGCAGGATCCTACAGACAACAACCTGCTGTACAGAATCTTTGAGTTCGTAGAACAAAATTATAAGAATGACTGTTCCCTTGAAAACCTGGCAAAACACATTGGCTTCGGATATTCTTATCTGTCCCGCTATTTCAAGAGTTCTGTGGGAATCTCTTTTAATTCCTATGTGAACCAATACAGGATAAGCAATGCCTGTTATCTCCTGAAAAACTCCGGCAATTCCATACTGGAATGCGCCTTGGAGTGCGGATATACTTCCTTGCGGAGCTTCAACCGGAACTTTAAAATGTACACTCTTGTATCACCCAAGGAATACAGAGATTCCTGACCGGTTGGCGATTTATATTGTATTTTATTGTAATTCCCTTTATAATGACTAAAAAGAAGAATGGAGGATAACCAAATGACAAATGAACCTTCCGCCAAAGAACTGACGCTTCTTAAAAATGCCAAAATCTATGACGGAAGCAGTGTCGAACCCTTTGTTGGTGATGTACTGCTCTCCGGCGAGAAAATCATTCAGGTATCACCTGAAATTCCTGCATCAGATGAATGCCGCGTCATCGACCTGCAGGGACTCAGTCTCGCCCCCGGCTTTATCGATGCCCATTCCCACAACGACTGGTCTGCCATCCGTAAGGACCATTTGAAATACTTTGAGCCCTTTATCCGCCAGGGCATCACTACCTTTGTGGCCGGCAACTGCGGCCTAGCTGCCACGGGTTTTTCCGATGACAGCTCCCATAAGGATAAAATGGGCGGTGGCCTCTTCTTCTTTGAGGACGGTAAGAATCCCGTGGGACAGGTTGGAAAATATCTAGATACTGTGGATCAAAATATGCCCTGTAACATGGCCGTACTTGCTGGCCACTGTACCGCCCGCGCCTCTGTTTCCGGCAGCGCCAACCGCCAGCTGACTCCGGAAGAAGAAGCCGAAATGCTCACCATTTTGGAAGAAGCTTTAAAACAGGGAGCTGCAGGAATCTCTCTGGGGCTGATGTACGATCCCGGCTTATATGCACAAAAGGAAGAGCTTAAGAAGGTCGCAAAACTCTGCGAGAAATATGACCGACCTCTGACCGTCCATCCCCGTGCCAACTCTGCCGTATCCATGTCCTATCCGGAGCTTCTGGGCCGATCCCATCTTCTGCGGGCCGTAGATGAACTGGCAGAGATCGTGGAAGGCACCAGGACCAAGCTGCACTACTCTCACGCCATCTTTGTGGGCAGGAAATCGTTTAAGGATAAGGACGAATTTGTATCTATCATAAATAATCTGCGGGATCAGGGTGTGGACGCCATGTTTGACATCTACAATGAAACCCTGGGCGTATCCGTTATCACGGTTATCCTGCCGGCATGGTATCAGTCCATGACTCCTGCTGAACGAAGGAAACCTTTTAACCGCCTGAAGCTCAGCGTACTTGTGTACGCCTCCAGCCTGCTCCTTGGATTTGGCTTCAACGACATTCAAGTGGCATATATCGGTGAAGGTTTTGAAAAATATGAAGGGAAAACGGTTCACGAGATTGCAAAAGAAGAAGGCCTCAGCGACCTGAAAGCCTACTTGATGCTTTGTGAAAAAAGTGATTTTAAAGGACGTGTCAACATGGGGCCCTACACCACCCCTGAGATCATCAGCCAATTTGAGAAGGATCCCTTGTGTCTCTACATGACAGACGCCTGGGTGGAGGATCACGGAGTGCAAAACCCGGCCATCTATGACTGCTTCCCCAAGTTCCTCAGGGATTCCCTTCTGGGAACCGGTGACACACTGCCAAACACCATCCACCGTATGACCGGTGCAACGGCAGAGCGCTTCGGTCTCAAAGACCGCGGCTATATCCGCCCAGGCTACTTTGCCGATCTGACTGTATTTGACGAGGAAGCGCTGAAAAACGCTCAACCGGATCAGGGAAAATCCTTCGGCATCCGGAAAGTCTGGATTAACGGACGCAAGGTGCTGGAAGATGAAGTGCTGGATGAATCTGCACTGAAAACAAGCGGACACGCTATCCGTATTTGATCCGCATCGAAGTGTCAGACTATCACGTCAAATCGAAAAAGGTACAAAGTTTCCGGCTTGCCGGTCGGAAACTTTGTACCTTTTCTATCTTATACATACACCTTATATAATCTTTCGCCGATCTCCTCCGCCAGCAAAGCATTGTCACGCATGTTTTGCTGCCGCAACCAGACAGCCATCCTGGCATCGTTTTCGCCTTCCCCACGATTACACCACTTGTAATAAGGGATCAGACAAAATTCTCCTCCCTGCGCCGATTTTCCCCTGACCGTATGACCACTGCGTGTAAGCTGTGGATCCTCTGCCACTTCTATGTCAGTATTCCCGTCGTTGTCGATACCCTCCGCACACATCACATAGGGTCCACACATAACGGCAACCTTTCCAACATTCTCCTCCACCTTTGGATTGCAACAGATCCTGCGGATGGGCATATCATAATCCAACACAAGCGGCTTGTCCGCTTCCCAGACATCCTCCACCACCGCATAACCTTTTTCTACCCGATACTTGGCTGACAGCGTAAAGTTTTCCACATATTCCGGTATCCGGATCCTGACGGTAAGCTTTTTTCCTTTGGAATCAATAGCTATGTTTTTTTCCCATTGACTGATAGAGAACAATTGGTTTTCATAGCTACTCCCAATCATCATATTTACATTCACACTGTTTTCATCATAAGAATATATGAAACTGTTTAAGGCTGAAAAAAGCTTCAAAAGCATGGGCGGACAGCAAGGACAGCCATGCCACTCCCAGCGCCGCAGACTACCATCACTTTCCAGCGGATTCTGATAAAAGAAATGTTTGAAATCACTGCCGATGGCCGAAAGAATGTTATTATAAAGCGATCTTTCAAAGCAATCAAAATACTTTGCATCAGTGGAAACCAAATTCATTTCCGTGTTCCAGAATGCAAGACCGATTGCGGCACATGTTTCCAGATATGCCTTGTTGGGCAAATGATAATCCACATCAAAGCCTTCAATATCGTGGCGTGCACCGATTCCGCCACTGATATGCAGCTTCTTGTAAACAACACTGTCCCAGAGAATAGAAAGAACCTTCAAAAAGTCTTCTCTGCCCTTTTCCTGTGCAACCACTGTTGCTCCCAGATAGCACAGCATGGCCCTGACCGAATGCCCTACCGCTTCTGTCTGTTCAGAAAAGGCAAGATGATCCTGACTGTAATACGGCGGCATTACCTTACTAAGGAAACGCCCCTCATGACTACCTCTTGCATCATACCAAAATTCTGCCATATCCAGGTAGGCTTCCCTATTCACGCAATTTTTCTTTGCAAAATCGTCTAAGGAAGCGTCGTCCCGAAGCAGCCGATAAAGCTTCACAAACGCCTCCTCGGGAAGAGAGTGGCCCGGTACAATATTTTTCTTAGGGGACTTTCCCATTGTATTCACGATCAGATTGGCCGCCTTTACCGCCACCAGCAAAAGATTGGTTTTTCCCGTGGCCTTATAGTGGCTGACAGCCGCTTCTATGAGACAGCCGTGATTATACAGGTCGTGCTGCACAATAATATCGCCGTCATGATCTCCCCAGCGCTTGTTTGGACAATTCTGCATGGTATGGGTACAGAGAAAGCCATCCTCTGCCTGTGCAGCGGCCATTGCCTCTGCCAGCTTATCAACGTACGCTTCCAGCACAACATCCCGCTCTGCCGCCAAAAAATCGCAGGCACCACGCAGAGTTTCAAACAATAAACCGTCAGAAAACGCAGGACCGACGTGTGGTTCCTTTTTCCCCGCCGCCAGGGAAAGAATATTGGCAAAATAACCTGTTTCCTCCATTTTACGAAAGGTGTACGGCAGCGTGATGTGACGAATGCGGTCAATATACTCTGTCCAAAAGGTATCGTTGATACTGACACTTCCCACCTTAGGATATTTCTGATACATAAGCTTCCTCCTCTTTCTGTCCATGAATATCAGCGCTTTGTCCTGACCTGCAGAATAAGCGGTATAAAATTCCCAAAATCCGATTTTAAATTCAAGCAAAATCGGACGCTCTTTTGTTAATAACACCACGGCGCTTATTCGTTGACAAACAATCTGACGGGGACTATAATGCATTATAAACTGATTCATAACACTTACACAATCCTTGAAACAGTAGATTAGGAGCAAAAACACGACATGTTTGAAACTGTAAAATACATCAGCAGCGGAAAATTCATCAGTAACGGTGAATGGATTCATCCGGACCGTATCCTGGATTCCTATGAAATGATATTTGTTACCAAAGGTCATGTTTACCTGAATGAAAACGGGACAGACTATCCCCTGCAGGCGGGGGATACCTTGATCCTGCAGCCCGGCATCAGACACTATGGCTATCAATCCAGCCATGACACAGAATTTTTCTGGTTCCATTGGAAAGGCGAAATCTCATCTTCCATTCTTTGTAAGCACAGGAAAATCGAGGACTACTATGCCATTTCTTTGTATTTTAGGCAGTTGCTGCAAAGCCGGGTGGAAGGCGCACCGTCAGAATGTCTGGATTATCTCATAAGACTGATTCTTGCAGAACTTCTGTTCAACAGTGCAAGCCCCCATATAAATCACACAGCGGAAAGCATCGCCGCATGGATTAAGGCAAACTGCCATACGGCGATCAAGGCGTCAGAGGTTGCCGCGCATTTCGGATACAATGTAGATTACCTGAACAGAATGTTTAAGGCCAATTATTTCAAGTCTATCAAAGAATATATTGACGATGAGCGGATTAAACACATCAAGGCCATTATGCTCTCCACAGACTTAAGCCTGAACGAGGTGGCATTAAAATCCGGTTTTTCCGAATACAAATACTTTCTCAAGTTTTTTAAATATCACGAGGGAATTACACCGACACAGTTTTTCAAACAAAACGCCAGACTGTACATCAATAGCCGATAAAAACAGCAGCCGGCCGAAAGCCTGCTGCTGTTTTTGCATCATCCTATTTTTTAGTTAGTTTTCTTCTGCCCTCTTTTTCTTTGTAAGAGTTCGCATTCCCAGAACTCCGGCGCTGCCTGCGATCAGCAGTGCATACCACATTCCAAGACTGTCATCTCCGGTCAGCGGAGATTTGGTGCCTGACAGCTGATCCTGCCCTGCAGGCGGATTCTGCTCTGCCGATGCATTCCCATTGGCGATGGCTACAAGCGCCTCATCAATACGTCTGATTTCATCCAGGATATCCAGTCTCTCCTCATAGGTATAATTTTCACCGTTTTCAAGGGCTTTCTGCAGGTCTGTCATGGCATTTACCAGATTCTGATTGTGCTCGGGCAATGCATTCTCATCCGTAATATCCTTGACCTTTTCGATACTTTCGGTATGGATGGCAGCCGCTGACTCTTCGATCTTATCAAGAAGCTTTTCTGCATTATCTCTGATCGCTTCCAGTGCATCCTTCTCCTCATCGGTCATATCATCATCAGTCAGCAGTTCCTCTGCCTGATCCAGCACATCCTGCACTCTCTCTTCGTCAATGCTCTTGACATTGTCCTCCGTGATATCATCAATGGGAGCACTGATGGTTTCTATGGGCTTCATGGTAATGGTAACTGTGGTGCTGTTGCCCGCCTTGTCGGTGGCAACAATGGTGTAAGACGCATCCTTATCACCTTCCAGAATCACTGCCGCGGAAATATCCGTGACACTCGTACCGTTTACGGTAATTGTGCTCAGATTCTTATCCGCCACACTTACACTTTGGGTCGTATAGTAGGGCTTCCCCTCTTCAATTCCACTGATTACAGGTGCCGTGGTATCATACTCTGCACCGTTTGTGGAAAGGTAAGTCACGTTGCCGGCCTTGTCGGTGATGCGGATAAAGTATACGAACTTCTTAGCATCTTCCAGGGTCACCGCTACACCGTTTTCAGGCATGTCAGTCCAGGAACTGATAGCTTCCACCTGGTCCAATGTCTTAGCCTCGTGGGAAGCCACATATTCAACAGTTGCAACACCCGAGCGGTCGTCAGCAGGATTCACCTTAACAGTCACTTCGTTCTGATAAAACAGTTCAAATGTGATATTATCAAGAAATGTATCCCATCCGGTTCCTGCGTCAAAAGAAACCTTACCGGTAGGAGCAACCTTATCCAGCTTATAGTTTTCGGTCTTTGCAAGGGAGATGGTGCCGTCAGCTTCCTTCTTCACAAAGAAAGTAATACTGCTGTCATCCCCTTCAATCGATCCGGTAAGCTCATCAACCCATTCACCGGCCGCTGTGTTGGTAAGGGACACCTTGTATCCCGTTACTGCCTTAATCTTAAAATCTTCTTTCAACCAGCCATAGCCGTTCTTCTCTGATACAGTATAATCCACATTAACTGCGGGAGTCCAATCGTTTGTGATGTTTGCCTTAATGCCTGTGGGCTGTGTCAGCGTGTAGTTTTTCAGAACCTGTTCCTCTCCGGACAGGGAAAAATCTGTAAAAGTGATATCGATGCCATTTGCTGCATTCACGCTTTCAAAGGTTGCAGTGCCGCTCACAAGACCAACATTATCGCCGTTTGCAATGTTGTTTATATTTGCGGACGTGATTGTTGAGGTATTCAGACCGTCATACTTCTTATCCGCTACAACAACAGTTACGGTCAGTTCTCTTTTTGTGATCTCATATGCATCTTCTTCATTTGCAAAGGTGATACTGTAGTTATCATCAAGCGCTGTGCCGATGATATCATATTTGCCAATACCGGCAATCTTGGATGCCGCGGTTGTCAATTTATAGACATCGGTATCATTGTTCACAATACCGTTGTCGCTTGCAGTAAGAGTAACAATCTGGTCTCCGTAGATACTGCTTTTGGAGTCGATGGTCACGGTAATGGGCTTGGCATCCACCTTCAGTTCGCCATTTACATAGTTAAAAGTGTAGTTATCAGAAGTATATCCTTTCGGTGTAATGACATACTGACCCTTGTCGTCAAACTGTTCATAGTCACATTCAAACGCCAAGCTACCGCCGAGATCACTCTTGTCATCTCCGTTCTTAAATCCACTGTAGGTGACAGTATAAACAGGAGAAACATCGCCATAGTTCACTGTTTTATTATCTGCAGCCACCGTCAGGGAAGCTTTGTTTACTGTTACGGTGACATCAACATCTGTAACCGTGTTGTAGTTTTTATTATCAGGTGTATAAGTTGCTTTAAAGGTATGCTGTCCCACGTTTCCAACGGAGGCTGAAGCATCCTGCCAGGACCAGGTACCACCGCTTCCCGTCAGCCCAACATCAGAAAGTGTGTCACCGTATGTGGCAGTAAGTCCTTGGGGTACAACATATTGAGGGGTTCCCTTGCTGATAGATGCCGTAACAACATAGGCGGCGGAATCATTGTGCGTAGAGTCACCTTTTACTTTATACCAAACGTAATATGTGCCCTCGTCTGTTCCGGTAGGGATGACAGTGCTCCAGCCGGAAGAAGGAGCGGTGGAAGCGTTTTCACCGATGGCGTACTGCATGGTGCCGCCGGAAGCTTCACCGGTAACAATCAGATTCTTTGCACTCTCATCGTACTTCAGACCGGAGACCGGCGTAGGGGCCTTAGTAACTGATGCGTTTGGCTTTCGAATCGTAGACGTCAACGTGATGATATCACTGTCTACATAGTTTTCATTGCCGTCGATATAAGCATATACCGTATATGACTTGGCATCTGTTCCGGTAGGTATCTCGGTAGACCAATCATAATAAATACCGAACAAAGTCGATGTGGCATAGTAAACTGTACCGTGACCGGATGTACCTGCATTGACGAGCTTCAGTGCCGATCCGGTATATGTAGGGTTCGCTGCTGTGGGTTGTGTCGTCCACTCTGCCTTATTCTTTACGTTGTAGGTATAGGTCCAGGTACCGGAACCGGTACAGCCGTTGACAGAAGATGTATCGGCACGCTGAACGGTACAGACATAAGTTTCACCGGCCACGGAATTGGATGCATGATAGGACTGCGCTGTGCTGAGTACAGCACCGGTACCGTTTTTCTGCCATTTATAGGTATACTGATCTGCTGTATATAATATATTGCTCGCAGTCATGGTACTGCCCGCAGCCACCTCAAAGGTATTAGAGGATTCTGTGTTTCCCTCTCCTTGAAAGAGTACAGTGATCTCAAAATAGCGATTTGCCGTGTCCGAATTGAATCCGGCAACAATACCATTTAAAGAGAAATCCACGCGATACTTACCATATTGATTTTCACCGATACGATACTCTCTGTATCCGCTGTTTGCATAACCGGAATTAGAGGATGCGCTGAAAGTGCTCATGGGGCCGCCCATTGTTCCACCGCTATTCATTTCCTGCCTGAACTCGGGCGAAGCAATATCATTCACCTTCGCCTGATAGTTGGTATTCGCACTTGGGCCGCTGTAAGAAATCTCCATATAGTAGGTTGTGTCGGCTTCCAGCACAACACTTCCCTTTTCTGCAGAAATACTGGCGTTCACGCCATCCTTCGAATCGAAAGTCAGGGTCTTTACCGCATCTGTCTCACCGGCCACTCTGAAGCTGACAGTAACTGCAAAAGCATTTGCATAGCAAGCTCTGCTGTCATAAGCATATGCTTGGACAGGCATCGTCATCAAGGATACCATGCACAGGCATAATACGAGACTTAACAGGGGATTAAGTACCCTTTTTAACAAACTTTTTTTCGTCCTCATATATTTTCCTTCCGCTTTTACTAAAATTATGCTCATTCTTACGATTGACCGTTCCTCTGCCATAATTTAGTTTACTTAAGCTTTCTTTTTCTTTTAAGAGTACACATTCCCAGAACTCCGGCGCTGCCTGCAATCAGCAATACATACCAAAGTCCAAGACTGTCATCTCCGGTCAGCGGAGATTTGGTACCTGACGATTGATCCTGTCCTGCAGGCGGATTCTGCTCTGCCGCCGCATTCCCATTGGCGATGGCTACAAGCGCCTCATCAATACGCCTGATTTCATCCAGAATATCCAGTCTCTCCTCATAGGTGTAATTTTCACCGTTTTCAAGGGCTTTCTGCAGATCTGTCATGGCATTTACCAGATTCTGATTGTGCTCTGGCAATGCATTCTCATCTGTGATATCCTTGACCTTTTCGATGCTATCGGTTTGGATGGCAGCTGCAGATTCCTCGATCTTATCAAGAAGCTTCTCAGCGTTATCTCTGATCGCCTCCAGTGCATCCTTCTCCTCACCGGTCATATCATCGTCAGCCAATAGCTCCTCTGACTGATCCAGCACATCCTGCACTCTCTCTTCGTCAATGCTCTTGACATTGTTCTCCGTGATATCATCAATGGGAGCACTGATGGTTTCTATGGGCTTCATGGTAACGGTAACTGTGGTGCTGTTGCCCGCCTTGTCGGTGGCGACAATGGTGTAAGACGCATCCCTATCACCTTCCAGAGTCACTGCCGCGGAAATATCTGTGACACTCGTACCGTTTATGGTAATTGTGCTCATATTCTTATCCGTCACACTTACACTTTGGGTCGTATAGTAGGTCTTCCCCTCTTCAATTCCACTGATTACAGGTGCCGTGGTATCATACTCTGCACCGTTTGTGGAAAGGTAAGTCACGTTGCCGGCCTTATCGGTAATGCGGATAAAGTATACGAACTTCTTAGCATCTTCCAAGGTAACAGTAAAGCTACCGTTATATCCCGCCCAATCGGAGTCGGGAATCGCTTTCACATTGTCCAAAGTCAGAGGCTCGTCGGAAGAAGCGTACTCAATCTCCGCGATGCCAGAGAGGTTGTCGTCAGTTTCTGCCTTCACGGTCACTTCGTCCTTGTAGAACAGGTCGAAGGTGATAGGGCTGACAAAATTGTTCCAACTGTCTCTGCCAACAAATTCCACCGTACCGGTGGCCGGCTCCGTATCCAGCTTGTAGTTTTCGGTCCTTGCAAGGGAGATGGTGCCGTCAGCCAGGTTCTTCAGGTAGAAGGTAACACTGCCGTCTGCGGTCTCGCCTGTATAGGTAAGGTTATGGCTCCAATTACCGTTAGCAGTATTGGTAAGAGATACCCTGTATCCATCCTTAGCTTTAATCTCAAACTTATCGTTCAACCATCCATAGCTGTTTGGAGCAGAAACGTCATACTCCACGGGAATCCAGCTGTTTTCGATGGCCCAGTCAAGATACAGCGCTGCTTCACCCTTGTAGTTATCGTCATAACTGATGGCTGCGGTTGCACGGCGTCTGCCTGTCTCAATACCGCTGTCTTCCGTATAGCCCGATACACTTGCACCTTCCGGCATTGTGCTTTCGTCAATCGCTACACTGTGGGTGAGGCCGTCATACCGGAAGGCCTCCGTGTAGTTCCACTTCACGCCCGAAAGGTCAACTGTCTTTTTATCGATGGTGACGGTAATGGATTCTGCCAGTACGTCGTTATGATTGTTGTCACCCTCAACCTTGTAATATACGGTATAGGTGTCTGCCTCGGTTGCTTCAGGAAGTGCCGGGGCATAGTTTACGCCGTTCAGACTGTACAGCATCTCACCGCCGGCTGCGGTACCCGGGGTGATCAGAACCTGTGCCTGTTTATTGTAGGTCAGTACCTTTGCGGCAGGAGGCGCAACCACGGAAGCCGCCGCCTTGGTAATGGTGTATATGCCGTCTACAAAGGTAATATCATAGTTGGCATCCAAAGCAGTACCGGTGATGGCATAATCGCCCACATCGGAGGTCTTTGCTGCAGTGGTGGAAAGACTGTAAACGTTCTGATCGTTATTCACGATACCGTCGGTTTTTGCCGTCAGCGTTACAATGTCTTGACCGTAAGTGCTGCTCTTATCCTCAATGGATACGGTAATCGGCTTCTTGGCAACCTGCAGCGCACCGTGGGCAAAAGTAATGTTGTAGTTCTTTGCAGTCAGCCCGCTCGGAGTAATGGTGTAGCTTCCCACATCACCAAACTGCACATAGCTGTAAGTATAGCCAATGGTTCCTTCCAGAACGGACTCATTCTCGTTATTCACAAAACCGGAATAGATCACACCGTTTGCCCCGGGCGCATCGCCGTAAGTGATAGTATGATCCTTAGCCGTCACGGTAAGCGGCGCCTGTAAAATCTCAACCTTAAAGGTTGTGGTTACAGGAGCTTCGTTGCCCTCTCCGGCCACAAAGGTCTCACCCTGAGGATTGTAGGCCACCGTAAAGGTATAGCTTCCTGCATCCAGCGTGTTCAGATAAGCTGCCTTCAGCGTGATGGAGTCAGCAGATACGGTGTAGTCCTCTCCTGCAGCAAGAACCGTAGTTCCGTTTGCAAGGGATTTGACGGTGTTACCGTTCAGCTTAACGGAAACATTCTTATCTTCGCCTGCACCATAAATTGTCGATACACTCTCGGTATCCGCTTCTGCATCGGTATAAAGCACGATGCCGTCTGTGCTTATATAGGACACATTGCCTGTGTTATCTGTGATCTTTACGTAGATAACGTTCTTATTGTTTCTATTCAGTGTAATCTCACTGTTATAATCATTCCAGCTGCCGTCTACGGCACCTTCCAATGCAGAAACAGCCTCTGCATGGGTAAGTGATGCATCACCGATCAGGTCCTGGTCGGCAACGTAGTACTGAATGGACGCTACTCCGCTTTCATCATCTCTTGCGGTAACTGTTGCATCCATATCACCTTTGGAGAACAGACCAAATGAAATTTTGTTCAAAAGCCGTTCCCAAAGACCTTGGTTTCCAATGATAATACTGCCCACAGCGCCGTTTCCGTCAAAACGAATATCCTCGCTGACCGTGACGGCATCCGTCATAGCGCCGTCAGAGCTCCGTTTGAGATAGACGGTTTTGCCGGTCTCTCCCTCAAGGAAGGTCACAGCATTACTGTAGCCACTGCCCAAGGTTTTTGAAATATGAAAGTCAGCGGGTGCTGTAACCGTTACAGCGGCACCGGTCTGAAA